>NZ_JAFENV010000034.1:0-71951 GCF_016892225.1 Staphylococcus sp. GDY8P47P
TTACAATTCGTCATATAAAAATATAAATCCTAAAATTTCACCTAACAAGAACACAATAGAATATAGTGGCAAAACAAATTTAAAGATTAATAAACCAATTAAATAACCAATAAACACAAATATGTTTACTAACAAGATATGTGTGTAATTTAAGTTTTCTCTGAAATACACGTTTAAATAATATCTAGATGTTAATAATAATGAAAAAATAATTAGTAAAATAAGATTCGCATCAATTTTATGACTATAAAAAATGCTTATTCCAGTGAATATAATCAAGTTAAATACCAATAAAATTAAAAACCCTCTAGTAAAAATTGTTTCACGTTCTATCTCAGAAATACCTTCTCTATGTAATAATCTGACGTTGTTCAATGTATTTCCTAAGCTAGTTGCTATAACAATTGCAATACCATATAAAACTATAAGCAAAGCAAATTGAGAATTGGTGACATCTTTATTTATTAAGGGGAAAGCAATCAATTGGATAACAACTACTACAATCAAATTAGAAATTATATTTAATGAAGAGTCTTTTAAAAATTTATTCATCATATTCACCTAAATATAATTTTTCATACGATTTACCTATATTATCCCAATTAAAATCATTTAAAAAAGTTTTATCTTTAAGATTATTTTGGAGAATTTGATAATTATCAATAATAAAATCTAATCCTTCTTTTATGCTTGTAATGTTGTTTGGTTCTACTCCAATACCAAAACGTTTCTCTTCAAAATAGTTATATATCCCTTCTGATTTTGTATATAAAATTGGAAGGTTTTGACTTAATGCTTCTATGTATACTAAACCAAATGTTTCATTAAAAGAAGGCATTGCAAAAATTTGATGTTCTTTCATAATTTCAATAATTTCAAATTTGCTTTTTTCTCCTAAATAATTCAAATTATATTCTTTCTTAAGATTATTGAAATACTTCTGATCAATTACTTTTCCAATTATTGTTAGTTCACAGTTTTTATAATCATCTAGAGCAGCAAGTAAATTATGTAAATTTTTATTGCTATATATTCTTCCTATAAATAATATTTTGATATGATCTTTATTTATTGATTTGGGATATTTTGCAGGATTGTTTAACCACAACCCATCTACCCCATTCGGAATGATAATTGCGCTTCTTAATTTCATTTTTAATTTGCTATTACCTTTAAACGTAGCTAATAACTTTTCTTGATAAGAATGATTAGGAAAAATGACTTGTTGTGAATTCATAATTACTTTATAAAAAGTTCTTTTTAAATGCTTTTTATATTTTAAAGTGAAATTTATATCTGTATTCCTGATTGTAAGTATGTATGGAATATTGTACTTTTTACTTATCTTCAATGCTAACAAACCATCGTTTGTCATCGTATGAGCATGAATAATCCCAATTTGATTAAATGACACTTTATTTTTTAAATATTTATATGACTTTGATAGTCTTTTAAAACTTAAAATAGAATCTAATTTACTTAAATTTTTAGGTTTTAAAACTGTTATATCACTATTATTCTCAACTTCATTTTTAAGAGGATTATAGATAATATGCTCAAAATATGATGGCATACTTTTAATTTGATTTTCATATATTTTTGTAAAGAGAAAATTCGAATTTAGATGTAAAACTTTCATATTACTCACCTATTAAACCCTTTTTTTGTAAATCTTTTAATGCTTTTTTTGCACTATTTAAATCTTGGTTGAACCAATTTGATTTGTTGACTTGAGTAATCACTTCATTTGAAAATCTAAATTTAACTACTTTAGCCGGTATTCCAACAGCTATTGCATAATCAGGCACGTCTTTAGTAACTACTGCATTGGCCCCAATGATTGCCCCATTACCGACTTTAACACCCTGTAGTACAACTACATTAGCCCCTAACCAAACATCATTTCCAATTATTGTCTTCTCTTTATTAAGAGAGTAGTTAATTAATTCACTGCTTAACAATTGTGATGTCGTAAAAAATTCTTTACTGTGTTCTGCTTGTCCTAATTTGACACCTGGCGCTATTGAACAGTAGTTTCCAATGTTAGCATTATTAATCATTGTATAAGGTCCTACGTAATTATAACAACCTAATTGCGCACCCTCGCTAACAAAGACACTCCATGAAAATTTATTTCCTTTACCAATTTTTCCGTATATGCCTTTTTTAAAAGAAAAAATTCTAATCAGTCGTTTTACAATCTTTTTTATCAATTTGATAGCACCTTCTATTCAGATTTAAAATCTAAAGCCACTGTTTCTAGATATTCACTAAAATCTTTGTATACTTTTTCTGCATTAAAGGATTGTTCAAATAATTCTCTAGCATTTTGAGCATGTTTTTTTTGTAATTCACTTGATTCATAATATTTATTAATCAAATCTACCAATTCCTCAGAAGATTTGTATTCATAACCACAATCGTTTTCTAACAGCAATTCTGACATTATACCTGAAACTGAAACTAAAATTGGTAGTGACGCTGATAAATATTCTCCAAATTTATTAGGTGCATTTAATCTGAAATTCATACTATCCTTATATGGTGCTACACCTATATTTGATGTTGCAATTAGTGAAGCGATTTCATCTTTCCCTACCCATCCAGGTAAAACGACATTCCTATTATCTTTATATTTATCTATAAAGTAATCATATTTTTCACCAGTACCACATAATACAAATTTAATGTTTGCGTTATTAATTTGATCAATAGCCGCTTCTAAAGTTTCTAAATCGAATTGTTTCCCAAAATTACCCACAAACGTGACAATAAAATCGTCTGAATAAAGATTATATTCTCCCCAGTATTCATCAAATCTCCTATTGTAGTAACTTAAATCAAACTTAGGGTAAGCTGTGTGGAAATGCTTATCGTATTTTCTTGGCTTTAACCTGCTTATTTTTAAACCATAGTTTATAAACCCATTTGTAACTCCTGTCACTGCAGTACTATTTTTTAGTACATCACTTAGACTTTGTTTAGATTTATCAACCAATAATTTTATAATTGGATGTGAAATCCTAGGTGTTACTTCATAATAAATTTCTGGCCATAAGTCTCTAATGTCGATTATAAACGGAACGCTATTTTTCTTCGAATATTCTTTAACTTTTAACGCAACTTCAATTGGTGACATAGTGCATAAAATTAAGTCAGGTCTTTCGAGATTTTCTGCATAGTGTTTAAATTTTTGTCCAAACGCTTTGAAATGCAAAAATCTTTTTAAAGAAACATTCTTTTTATAGCCTTTTGTAGAAAGTAACAATAATTTTGATCTGTTATATAAATTCTGTACTTTATCTTCTTCTGAGCGAAATTTTTTATTATAATGATCGAAGTTTGAAGAAAACCAGACCACTTTATGACCTTGTTGATCTAAGATACGTGTTAAATTACCCATACGTCTTAATCTAACATTATCACTATCAGTTGGTAATGGTTCACCATCAGATACTATCCATATTTTCATTTTATAACCACCTTCAAGTTATACAATAACAATCTCAATTTCTTTTATTAACTCCTCACATAATTCTAAAGCCTTATCAGAATCGTCAGCTTGGCATATAATATGACCGATTCGACTCGTACTACTGTTTGCTTCTCCTAAAACATCCCCCACCTTGGCTGTTAAGCCAACTTCAATAACTTGTGGATGATTTAATATATGTTCAGGAATGTTTGCTGTTTTTAATACACCGGGTTTACTTTGAATAAAATGAACTGCACACCCTTTATTCAAATGGTCTTTTAAATTAGCTAGAGGTTCACCAACACTTTGCTTTAAGTATGCTTCTATAATATCAATACCTGTTGCGTATTTTACTAAATGACTCGTTATGAAGTCTCCGCCTAAGCGTGCTCCAATTTCTACAATTTTAGGTCCTTCAGAAGTAACCATGATTTCAGTATGAGAAGGGCCACTTTCAATTGATAAAGCTTTGTTCGCTGCAATGGCTACTTTCTCTATGTCAGATTTGATTATTTCGCTTTTGTTACTCTGAATTTTGTGAGCATGCTCAATAAAATGAGGTGCTCCTGTTGTAATTTTATCAGTAATAGCTATTACGTGAGTTTCACCATTTACTGTTAAAGTTTCCACTGAGACCTCTTCACCTTGCATATATTCTTCAACTAAAATTGTTTTTGACTTAGAATTCTTCAATGCATGTTGATAAGCAATTTTAGCTTTATTATCATCTTCTAATAAAAAAATCCCTCTACTACCAGAAGAATCTATAGGTTTTACGATTTTTTTTCCTTTTATTTTAGAGATAGCTTTAAAATATTCATTTTCACTATCAACTAAAAAATATTTTGGTACAGGAACGCCAAAATTAAATAAAGCTTCTCGCATTTTATACTTATCAGTTGCTTTTAGAGCTGTTTCATAACTTACTGTATTGAAATTAAATTTTTCACCTATATAGCCAATTGATCTCATTGGCATATCTGTGGCGGCAGTTACAATACCATCTGGTTTTTCCTTTTCAACAACTTCGATTAATGCTTTTGTGTCAATTGTACTAACAACATATTTTTTATCAGCATATTTAAACCCTTCTGCTTCTGGATTCATATCCGCTACTACAGTGTAATAGCCTAAATTTTTAGCAGTTTTAATTATTGGTATTTGTAAGAAACTGGCTCCAAGAATGATTACTTTTTTCATAGATAAAACCTCATCATTCATTTATTTTCGACATAATTATCTTGTCATAATATTTTCCATCTTGAAATTTACTCTGTCTTAAAATTCCATCTTGCTTAAATCCTAAACGCTCATAAGTTTTTGTTGCGTTCTTATTGTAAGAAAAGACCTCTAAATATAACATGTGCAAGTTCAAATTATTAAAAGCAAATTTTATAATTAATTCAAGAGCTTGAGTGCCATAACCTTTTCCCCAATATTCTTCATCGCCAATATAAATAAACAACTCTGAATTTCGGTTTACCCAATCTAAATTTTTAAAGCCCACAATACCGATCGATTTTTCATTATCTAAATCAATTACAAACATTCTATTGTCTTTTTCTAACATTCTATTTTGAAACCAATTTTCATGTTCTAATTCGGTAATAGGATAAACTGTACCTATTAGATACCTTAATTTTTCATTTTTAATCCAATTTAAAATTAGGTTACTGTCACTCTTCTTTAAAGCTCTTAAATTAATTTGAGACACTTGTTATCTCTCCTTATTATTTATATTATTTCTTTTTAAAACACTTAAAATTGTTTTCCATATAATTATGAAGTCGAACTTGAATGATACATGATCCACATAATAAACATCATTTTTAAACTTATATTCTTGCGGTATTGAATTTCTAAAAAATGCTTGATTATATCCTGTTATACCAGGCTTCACTTCAAGTTTTCTAGATTCGTCATCCTTATAAATATTGAGTGCTTCTGGAGTATCCGGGCGTGGCCCAACTATGCTCATATCTCCTTTTATGACATTTAGTAATTGTGGAATTTCATCAATACTTGTTTTTCTAAGAATATTACCAACTTTGGTAATTCGACTGTCATTTTCTGAGTTGTAAGTAGATCCGTCAGTATTTCTTATATCAGGTGCATTCATTTTCATTGATCTGAATTTATACATTAAAAATTTAGATTTATCTTTCCCTAACCGATAACTTTTATAAAACACAGAACCTTTATCATCTAACTTAATTAAAACTGATGTACCAACTATAACCGCAGCAACAACAGGCATTGCAGACAACGATAATGCTAAATCAAAAATACGTTTATAATGATGTTTATAATTCATTAGTAGACCACCTCATCTATTATATCTGCGAATGCAGTTGCTACATATTTAGCGTCTTCATCAGTTATTTGCAAATGCAATGGTAAAGTTATTTCATTCACAAATTGATTGTAAGCATTTGGATAATTTTTAATGTCAAATCCTAAATCTTTATACGCTGTTAGCAAAGGTAACGGTTTGTAATGAACATTCGTGGCTATTCCTTTTTCAGCCATTTTTTCAATTACCTTATTACGTTGTTCCGCAGTCATATTTTTCACTCTAGTTAAATACAAATGCCCAGATGAATATCTGTCAGATTCATAATGATTTAGTATATCAATTTTACTTGAATCTAAAATTTCATCATAAATAGTTATAATTTCTTGTCTTCTTTTTAAAATTTGCTCATATCTATCCAATTGAGTAATTCCAACTGCAGCCTGAATATCTGTCATATTACATTTATATAATGGTGCTACAATATCATATTCCCAATTACCTGCTTTGTTCTTAGCTAATGCGTCTTTGGACTGACCATGTAGACTTAAAAGCATATATTTTTTATAAATTTCGTCATCATTTAAAGTTTCATTTTCTTTCCATGTAACTGCACCACCTTCACCCGTGGTTAAGTTTTTAACCGCATGGAATGAAAAACATGTAAAATCTGCAATATTACCGATTGAAACATTTTGGACTTTTGCACCAAATGAATGTGCACCATCAGCTATAACTATTATTCTGTTAAATCCTTTTTGAATTTCATTTTCAGGATTAAACAAATCTTTCTTACGCTCGACCACATCAAAAATAGCATCATAATTTACCGGCTTTCCTGCAATATCAACAGGTATTATGGCTTTTGTCTTTTCAGTAATATAATTTCCTAAAGATTCATAATCCATCTCATATGAATCTTTAGATGTATCAACCATTTTGATAGTAGCACCTGTATGAGCTACTGAAGAAGCAGTTGCAGTGTAAGTATATGCAGGAACGATAACTTCATCACCTTTACCGATACCTAGAACTCTAAGTGTCATTTCTAGGGCTGCCGTACAAGAATTTAAGGCAACTGTTCTTGAACTTCCTACAATTTTAGTGATTTCCTTTTCGAATTGTTTTGTTTTAGGCCCAGTAGTAATCCAACCAGATTTAAGTACTTCAACTACACTATCTATGTCTGTTTGGTTGATAGAGGGAGGTGAAAAAGGAATATTTTTTTTAGTCATAATTTCACTCCATTCATTTAATTATAGTGACCAATAAGAAATTTGATTACTTTCATAAGTTTTGAATCTATTTTTCAAATCTACAATAATTGAATGTTTATCATTTAATAATTCTAAGAATTTTTGATCCTCTAACTCTTTAAATTGTTTATGATCAACTGAGTAAACCATCACATCAATTTTGAAATCAATACTGTCGATAGAAGAAGTGTAACTAGCTTTAATATTTTCCATTTCTGGTTTGAATGCATCCATATAAGGATCAACTACTAAAGGTTCTATGCCATATTCATTTAATTCTTCAATCATATTTATTATTTTTGAGTTTCTAAAATCTGGAGTATTCTCTTTAAATGTAAGGCCAAATACAACAACTTTAGGGTCGTTTGCCATTTTATTTTTAACTAATTGTTTAATTAAGTTTTCACCTACAAAAGTAGACATAAAATTATTTATTTTTCTACCAGCTGCAATAATTTGTGAATGGAATCCCACATTTTCAGCTTGATAAATGAAGTAATATGGATCTACACCTATACAGTGTCCTCCTACTAGCCCCGGAGTAAATCCTAATGCATTCCATTTTGTATTCATAGCTTCTATAACATCAAAAGTATTAATATTCATGCGATTAAATACTTGAGATAATTCATTCATAAAAGCAATATTGATGTCTCTTTGACTATTTTCAACTACTTTAGCACTCTCCGCTACTTTAATACTTGGCGCTTTATGGATACCAGCTTCTATAACAGCTCCATAAATATTTGAAATAGTTTCAAGTGCTTCTTCATCTATACCTGAAACAATTTTCACTATATTTTTTACTGTGTTTTTCTTATCACCTGGATTAATTCTTTCAGGAGAATATCCAACTTTAAACTCTTCAATGCCCTTTAAACCAGATTCTTTTTCTAATAATGGTAAACAAATATCTTCAGTAACACCTGGATAAACAGTAGATTCGTAAACCACGATATTTCCTTTAGATAAATACTTACCAACCGTTTTAGTCGCTCCTTCAACAGGTGCAAGGTTAGGTGTATTATCTTGCTTAATTGGTGTTGGCACTGTAACTATGTAAAAATCCACATCTTTTAAATCATTTTCATCTGATGTGAATTTCATAGTTGTACTTTTAAGTTTTTCTGATCCAACTTCATCAGTTGGATCTATATTATTATTATAATTCTCAATTTTTTTAGCATCTATATCAAAGCCAACAACTTCAAATTTTTCAGCAAATGCTACTGCTAAAGGCATACCAACATAACCTAATCCAATTACACCAATCTTAGTATTATTATTCATTCTTTTTACCATCCTTTTTATTATTAGCAAAATCGATTAAAACTGTTTATCGAAGTTTTCTTGTAGTTTACATATAATATCATTTAATTCATTCTGATTATATGTAGTAACTTTGCCTCTATAAATTTTTTCATAAACCTGTTCAGGGTGAATTTCATCTTCATTTAATAATTCTTCATATAATTTTTCACCTGGTCTTATACCGGAAAATTTAATTCCAATTTCTTCCTCGGATTTTCCACTTAAACGAATTAAATTTCTAGCTAAATCAATTATCTTAACTGGTTCTCCCATATCTAAAACAAATACTTCTCCACCCTTTGCCAATGCTCCTGCTTGTAATACAAGACGAGAGGCTTCAGGAATAGTCATGAAGTATCTTGTCATATCAGGATGAGTTACTGTTACTGGGCCACCAGCTTCAATTTGTTTTTTAAATAGTGGGATAACAGATCCACGAGACCCTAAAACATTCCCAAACCGAACTGCTACGAAATCAGTATTCCCATGCTCATCATTTAATCCTTGAACTACCATTTCTGCCATTCGTTTAGAAGCTCCCATTACGTTAGGAGGGTTAACTGCTTTATCAGTAGATACCATTACAAACTTTCTAGCATTTGCAATTTTCGCTGCAGTAGCTACATTTTTAGTTCCCAAAACATTATTTTTGAAAGCTTCCTCTGGATTATATTCCATTAGTGGCACGTGTTTATGCGCTGCTGCATGATAAACAGCATAAGGTTTAAATTCATCCATAATTTTTTGAATTCGTTCGCCATTTTGTATGTCAGCTATAATTGGGATTATTTCAATCCTACCTCTATAAAGACTTAATAATTCTTGATGTATTAAATAAATGCTATTTTCTCCGTGACCAACTAATAAAAGTCTTTCTGGTTCAAATTTAGATACTTGTCTACAAATTTCAGATCCTATTGAACCTCCAGCACCAGTTACCATTATTGTCTTATGAGTAAGTTCTTTTGAAATCATAGCCATATCAAGTTCAACAGGTTCTCTCCCCAATAAATCTTCAACTTCTACTTTTTTCAGTTGATTTACTTCCAATTCACCTGACAAAACATGTTCAATACTAGGCATTTTAAATAACTCTATACCCGTACTATTACAAATATTATTTATTTCTTTTAAGCGCTCTGCCTTCAATGTAGGAATTGCAATAATAATTCTTTTGATTCGATATCTGTTAACTAAAGATGGAATATCTTCAATATTACCTTGTACTTTAACTCCACCAGCAATTGTTAATTTTCGCTTTTGAGGATCATCATCAACTGCAAGTACAGGTTCAAGTCCCATATCGGGGCTTCTTAACATTTGTCTAATCAGCAAAGAACCACCTTGTCCTGCACCTACGATTAAGGTTGGTTTTTTCTTATAATCTTTCCCGTTAATATATCTCTTAGTTATTCTAAAAGATATTCTAAATCCACCAATTAAAATAAGATGCATCATCCAAGTAATAAGATATAATCTCATAAAAGGAGGGTGTCCTGTGAATATTGGCACTGTTAATATAGTTACTATTATTGAACATGTTACTGATTCAACGATCAAAAGTAATTCATTAACACTCGCGTACTCCCATGCTCTGTGATAAAGATTAAATATATATGCAAAAACATGATGAGATAACAATAATATTATGGAAGTTAAAATCAATACTTTATGTGAATACCCTCTAAAATAAGGTTCTAAAATGTTGTAACAAACAAAAACTGATAATGCCACAATCAAAGAATCTATTACTATAAATAATAGCAATCTTCCTCTTGTACTTAATTTGTCCACATTTATCCTCCTAACTTACTCCATTTACAGTTAAAATAAACCGAATATTTTTTTACTTTTATAATTTTGAGTTGGTTGCTTTTTAGCTATATCTTGGTCCGATATAACCCTTTTAGCGTTCACGTAAAACTGGTTAATTTGATCTTTATAAGGTGCAAGTTTTTTTTCATTAAACAAGCTATTTATAACAAATGGTCTATTTTCTGCATTATGAGCATCAGAAGCAATAAAATGTGTTAAATTATTTTCAATCATTTGAATTGAAATCTTTTGTAGTTTTTTTCCGTGGTTCCCTAAAAGTGAAGCGGCGGTTAATTGACTAAGCGCTCCACCGTTTATTAGTTCAAATAGCACATCTAAATTTTGACTAATTTCTTTATTTCTCTCTGGATGAGCGATGATTGGTACATAACCTTCAGATTGAAGTTCGAAAAAAAGTCTTTTTGCATAATGTGGTACATTGCTTGACGGGAATTCTATAAGTATATATTTCGAATTATTAAGACCAATTATCTTACCTTGTTTTAATTGCGGAAGAATTTGATCACTAATTCTTATTTCTTGACCAGGAAATAATTTTATCCCATACTGTTTTACTTCTTGCATATCATTTAACTCAGCCAACTTTTGTTGCACAATTTTATATTCATTATCAAAAGTCGGGCTGAGATGATGCGGTGTCACAATTATTTCAGTAACTCCTTCATCTATTCCTTGTTTAATAAGTTTTAACATTTCCTCTTTATTTTTAGGCCCATCATCAACATTAATTAAAACGTGATTATGAATATCAATCATTATTAGTTTCATCCCCATAATAGTAATAATAATTTGACGACTTATCTTGTGGTGTCTTATTTAAGACTGCACCTAGGATGTGCCCATCAGCTTTTTGAATTAAATCTTTAGCCTTTTTAACCTCATTTTTATTATTTCTTTCCGCATCAATGACTAGGACACAATCAGGTACTATTTGTAAAAATACTTGTGCATCAGTTACTGAAATTACTGGTGGAGTATCAATTAGTATAAAATCATACATTTCTCTTAATTGACTAAAAAGATTCTCAAATCTATTTGAAGCAATCAGTTCTGATGGGTTTGGTGGTACCGGACCAGACGTCAATAAATCTAAATTTTCAACTCTTGTGCTACGAATAGCTTTATCAAAATCACTTTTACCAATGATTAAATTTGATAGACCATCATAATTAGAAGTCTCAAAATTATAATGTTGCGTCGGTTTACGCATATCTCCATCAATAATTAAAGTTTTATAACCTGCTTGAGCATACGTAACTGCTATATTAGCTGAAATTATACTTTTTCCTGCAGCCGGTTTTTCTGATGTAATGATTACGCTTTTAATTTCCCCATTTGCACTTGAGAACATTATGTTAGAACGAATACCTCTAAACTTTTCACTTACTATTGATTTCGGTTTGTCGTGAACGTATAAAGGTGTATCTAATTTTTTTCTTTTTGGTTCTTTTCTTGCCATAATTTTTCTCCTTATTTAAGTTTTTGTATAGATCCTAAAACTGGAATATTTAATTCTTTTTCGATATCTTCTTCAGATTTAATACGCTTATCAAACATTTCTTTTAGTACAATGACTATCAATGATATAATTAAGCCTAAAATGAGGCCTATTGCTAAATTCAACAATAAATTAGTTGATACTTTAGATGCAGTACCTTTAGCAGAAGATAACACTGATACATTATCAACATTCATAATTTCAGGCATTTTATCACTAAATACATTTGCAATATCATTTGCAACTTTTTCTGCGTCTTTCTTACTTCCATTCTTAACATTCACATTTAGTATTTGAGATTCAGCTTGTGTTGTAACGGTTAACATACCTTTTATATCTTCAGCTGAATATTTAGAGTTTTTCTTAGCCACGTCTTCAATAATGCGTGGACTTTTTAAAATTTCAGAATATGTATTAACTAATTGAATATTACTTTGGACTTCTTGAGCCATTAACTCCGAATTTTTTTCTTTTTGGTTAACTAGCACTTGCGTATTTGCTTCATATTTAGGTTTCATTAAAAACACTGTTACTAATAAACTAATTAGCATTAATATGATTGGTAATAGAACAATTAGCTTCCAATTTTTCTTAATAGCGTTCATAAATTTCGATAAATCTAATGTATTTTCCATGACAACCTCCAAATTCTAATTTCGATATTAATTTTATATTTTTAACATGGTTTTTACAACAAAATTTTAAAATATAATTAATATTATTCTTTGTAATTACGAATTAATTTTGTTTTTCTTCAACTTGACAAAACATATTTTTTACAATTAACAAAACCATTACACTTCATCTTAAAATATTACTTCGAATATATGTTTAAGTTTATGTAAATATCATGTAAATGCGTGTCAAATAAACTACATCAATACGCAATGTGTAGTTTTTCCCTAATTATTTGAGTCAGTGTTATCCCCAATTCCGATAACATGATTCAGAATTCTTTATCCGTACATTATATAATATTGAACAGTCATTATATGTCCACTCGAGATAAATTATTTTATATTTTAAAAAACTTATACTTAACAAATAACCCTTTTCATTCGTTACATCCGTTGTGATTTATCCAACAACTTGTATGTATACAAAAAACCAAGATACTTCTACACAGAAATATCTTGGCTTTAAATATTAATATTCAATATTTGGCATTTCGTTTACTTTGTTTTGGTATTTTTTGAAACCAACATATGCAGCTACGCCTAAAACTACTGTAATTAATAATCCCTTCATGTCTGTCACTCCTTTAAGGTTCTACATTTATTAGATTTCTTAAATATTTAAATCTAAATTTACCTATATTATACACTTAAAATCGTTCATTTTTAAAGTCACGTTTCACTATCTTATACACCATTGGTCTGATTTTTTATCAAAAGTATTGCAATAATTTGAAAATCTAATATATTAATTATATCGATTTCGAAATAAATTTATTAGAGGTGCACGACTGTGGCAAAATTATTATACATTACAGCACATCCATTAGATGAATTAGCTTCTAATTCTATGGCTGCTGGTAAAGCATTTATTGAATCATATAAAGAAAATCATGCTAGTGATGAAGTAAAACATATTGATTTATTCAAAGAAGATATTCCAGTGATTGATAAAGATGTATTAACTGGTTGGGGTAAATTAAGAAATGGTGACGATCTTACTAAAGAAGAACAACAAAAAGTAGATCGTTTCAGCGAAATCTTAGAAGAATTCCTTTCTGCGGATAAATATGTGTTCGTTTCACCAATGTGGAATCTTTCATTCCCTCCTGTATTAAAAGCATACATTGATGCGATTTCAATTGCAGGTAAAACTTTCAAATACACTGCTGAAGGTCCTCAAGGTCTTTTAACAGATAAAAAAGTATTACACATTCAATCACGTGGTGGCTTCTACTCAGAAGGTCCAGCTGCTGATGTTGAAAGTGGCGACCGTTACTTAAGAACCATCATGACTTTCTTAGGTGTCCCTTCATACGAAAATGTCATTATTGAAGGCCACAATGCACAACCGGAAAGAACAGAAGAAATCAAAGCCGCTTCAATTGCTGAAGCACAAGAAATGGGTAAAAATTTCTAATAAACCTTATTAAAAGGCATTGCGTAAACGACTACGCAATGCCTTTTTCTTACTCATCTTTCAAATGCTGAATATCTTGAAAACCTTCTCTGTAATTTGATAATTCTTCCATGATGTCATACCAATCATGGCCCACGTTTTGAAATGTACGTTGCATTAATTCATTTTGCGCTTTATTTAATTTATCAACTAACTTACTTCCTTTAGGTGTTGGGAATAATTGTTTCACGCGTCGATCTTCTTCAGATGTTTGTTCGACAATAAGCCCTTCTTCTTTCAATTTGCGCAACGTCGCATGTGATCCCTGTTTAGAAATTTCAAGTGTTTTCAATAATTGTTTAATGGTAATACCAGGCAATTTATTAATGAAGAATAAAAAGCGATGGTGTTGACGACTCATGTCATATTTTTCAATAATTTCATCTGCCGTTTTTATAAATGTCTTATATGCGAAGTAAAATAACATATGTTCATAATCATTTTTATTACTATCCATAAGCTTCTTTCCTTTTCCATTTGTGAATGATTACCCACATTATAATCAATTTTCAAAAAACAGTCGAAAAAAGGTCAACGTAATTGACTTTATTATTTAATGTAATTATATTGTAAGTGTATTCTAATTTATAAATAAAGGTGGAATGAATATGAAACAACGTGTAGGACAATACTTAATGGATGTAGTACATCGTGCAGGTGTCGACAAAATATTTGGTGTTCCTGGCGATTTCAACCTAGCATTTCTAGATGACATCGTGCGTCATGACGGTGTGGAATGGGTTGGCACAACGAATGAACTTAACGGGAGTTATGCTGCGGATGGCTATGCACGTATCAATGGACTAGGCGTGCTTGTTACAACATTTGGTGTAGGTGAATTAAGCGCGGTTAACGGGATTGCAGGTTCGTATGCTGAACGTATCCCTGTTATTGCGATTACAGGTGCACCAACACAAGCAGTAGAACAAGCCGGTAAATATGTGCATCACTCATTAGGTGAAGGTCGTTTCGATAGCTATCAGAAGATGTTTGAACATATTACGACTGCGCAAGCGTACATTACTGCTGAGAATGCTACAACTGAAATTCCTAGAGTCATCAATGCTGCTATTCATGAACGCCGCCCAGTGCACATTCATCTTCCTATTGATGTTGCAATGACTGAAATTGAGGTGGAATCATCATTTGATGTGACACCAGCACCAGACGTCAACGTTGAGCACTATATTAATATGGTTGCAGAGAAATTACGTTCTGCATCACAACCCGTCATTATTACAGGTCATGAAATTAACAGTTTCCACTTACACGAAGCACTTGAGCAATTTGTTAATCGAACACAGATTCCAGTCGTTCAATTATCGCTAGGTAAAGGTGCCTTTAACGAAGAGAATCCATATTATATTGGTATTTACGATGGCAAAATTGCAGAAAATCAAATTAAAGATTATGTCGATCATAGTGATGCTATTTTAAATATTGGAGCTAAATTGACTGACTCAGCTACAGCCGGTTTCTCTTATAAATTTGATATTAATGACGTCGTTATGCTTAATCACCATAACTTCAAGCTGAACGAAACAACTGCTGAAGACGTGACGCTACCTCGCTTAATCGACGGCTTGAATACAATTGATTATCGATATGAGGGTACGTTCCCTCCTTTTGAAAAGGAAGCAACAAATGAAATAACTTTATCAGACGATATCTTGACGCAAGCAACTTACTTTGACATGATGCAACACTTTATTAAAGATGATGATGTCTTATTAGCTGAACAAGGTACATCATTCTTCGGTGCGTATGATTTAGCTTTACCGAAAGATATGACATTCATCGGACAACCATTATGGGGGTCTATCGGTTACACACTACCAGCTACTTTAGGTACGCAAATGGCTGATCCAAATCGCCGTAACATCTTATTAATCGGGGATGGCTCATTACAACTTACAGTTCAAGAATTATCTACGATGATTCGCCAAGATATCAAACCGATTATCTTCGTGATTAATAACGATGGTTATACAGTAGAACGCTTAATCCACGGTATGGAAGAAACATACAATGATATCCGTATGTGGGATTATAAAGCGCTACCGAAAGTATTTGGTGGCAATAACGTTGCTGTGCATGAAGTGAAGACTTCTAATGACTTACAGAACGTCTTTGACTCCATTAACGCTGCACCAGAGCAATTACACTTCACTGAAGTTACAATGAAATGGGATGACGCACCAGCCAAACTTCGCGACATTTCAAAAGCCTTTGCAGCACAAAATAAATAAAAATATTGCTTCTGCTAAACAACAACAGGCTGGGACATAAATAATATAATAATGCTATTTAGCAAATTCGCAGTAGTTGACTGAACTGAGAAGGCGCTTAAATCAAGCTTTTCTCAGTTCTAGTCACCTTTGCAGGGGTGGGACGACGAATTTAAAAGAATTCTGTCCCACTCCCTTGTTTGTGTATAGCTTTATTTATATACTCTTTTCATCTAAATAGTCGGAATCAATGACGTCTTTCGTTATATCTTGGAGATGTTTAAGATTCCATTGACTTTTATTGTCGTGTCTCAAACCATGTTGTTGCGCTAAACTCTCATTATAATCATCTAAGTTGTACACTTCAAAACCATGTCTCGTGTCTTTATCGGTTTCATCCCACTGCTGATAGTGATTGACCATACTTGTCCACTTCACATGTTCTATGTGTGCACCTTTAGGCGCTTTAACGATATCAAAATTCAATCTTCCTAATAATTGATTATGTTCATTTCCAGTATCTTGTCCATTCAGAAAATTACCTAATGAATAAGCGACCAATGTTTGATGATGACCATGTTGACTCTTCACCCACTCAACCGGTTGTATGACATGGGGGTGCGTGCCTATTACGACATCTACACCTTCATTCGCAAATAATTGCGCATATTTCCTTTGTGTACGATTTGGCTCATGATGATTCTCTAACCCCCAATGGGCCGACACCATCACGACATCACTTTGTTGTTTAGCTTTTCTTACATCTCGTTTAATTGTCTTTTCATCAAACGTTTTAATCGTATATGGATAGCGTGATGTCATATCATTTGTACCATATGTATAACTTAGTAAACTCACCTTAATGCCATTTACAGTCATGACTGGTATCGTTTGAGCGTCCTTTTCCGAATTAAAAATACCTGTAAATAAAACATGACCTTCAAATGGTTTCCAAGCCTTAAGATGGTTTAAGACTCCTTCATCACCTTGATCTAAAACATGATTATTGGCACCATTGACCATATCAAAGCCTGTTGCGACAACATCTTGCGCAATTTGGCTTGGTGTATTAAAGTGCTTAAATCCAGAAAATGGGCGATCATCACCACCTAAAGGAGATTCTTGATTAATAAACGCAAGATCAGGTGTTTGTATGTCCTGCTTAATGTGTGAATACATAGGTTTAAAATTAAACGTGCCATCTTGTTGCATCGCATCATTATACACAACGGGATGTATTAAATTATCTCCGACCGCAACCACTGACGCCTCATCAGTCACATCTTCGGCTAACGTCATGCCACAAAGGATAGTAAAAGTAAAAAATAATATTATACAGCTGACATAATATTTAATCACAATACGTGCCCTCTTTCATTAAAGCATTATAATATCTTTTATATTCAGAACATCTTTAAATAAATTGTATAACGCTTTATAATCATAGCTTTTATTTAATTTTAGTAGATTACTTATTTCGATGCAATTTGAATAAGAAAATAGTTTAATATATCATTTAATTGTATATTTTTATTAATTATTATAGGGAGTTATAACATGATATTATTACCACTAAGCATCATTATGGGGTGCTTTGGTTACATCTTTAAATGCCATCCACCTACCGAGCGCAACGGTTGGTACGGTTATCGAACAAAGAAATCCATGGCCAATGATCGCAATTGGATTAAAGCACAAAAACAATATGGCATCTATTCTCTAAAATACTTATGGGTGATCATATTGTTTGGAATTATCGGACTCGTGATTGAAATTGTAGGTATAGCGAGAAACAATGATTTAATCATTATGGCCGGTTTAGGCATAGAATTGGTAGTAATGGTATGGTATTTATTCATCATCTATTGGAAAGTCGAGAGAGAACTGTGATGATAGATTAATGACATAGTAACATTAGCGAAATCCATTTATTTTTTGGAAATCAAAAAGACTGCTGGTTGAGCAGTCTTTTGCGTTGATTATCTAATTTAATTTAAAAAGAAATCATCTATTTCTTTCGAATTTCTTACAATTTTCTCTTCTTGAACATTCATCGCTGAAGCATAATCTATAGTATTAGCGAATCTTTCAGTGGCGCTTAATTCCATATTAAATGCGTTTATCGTCAGCTCATTTAGCTTCAAATATTCTCTTCTAATTCTTTTTAGAATAATAGTATATTCTTCATCTATTTTTGACAGTAATTCATCAAACTTAGCTTTCAATTCTTCTTGAGAATATTTATCTTTAGTAAATATGCCTTTCAACGACTCAATAACCCCTTTGAAATCATCAATCATATACATTGCTGAGGCAACAGTCATTCCTGTTAAAATACCACCTACAGTTGCACCAATTAACTCTGCAAAAATTGAAAAAGGTGTAGTTCTTAAGTAGGTAATTAAACTTTCTGTCATAATTCCACCTAAAGCTCCAATTACAGTAGCAGTAAAAACTTTGACTGCTTCTTTATACTTTGTTTCATCATTTTCAGCCGTTAGTAATAACTTAACTGATTTAACTACCCCATTAAATGTCTCACCGATTAATTTCGCTAATCGTTTATAAGTTGTTTTGAATGTATTTATAATAACTGTTAATATATTGCCTAGAAAACCACTAATAAATCCTGTACTAAATCCTACAAAATAAGATTTTGCTTTATTAAATACTTTATCTTTTATTCTACTGAAGCATAATGTTAATTCTTGCCATTTAACTTTATTTTTATGAAAATTTTTAAAATTATTAAAGTAATACTTCATCTCTTTAAAAAATTCATTTTGCAAATCATAAAGTAGCATTCCTAGCATTTCTTTCATGCCCATTTGAATACCTTGTTTAGTACTCCCTTTTAAAGTTTCTTTAGTGTAATACTTTCTTCTGGCAGTCTTCGCTTTCTCATTAATTGTTTTTACAGCCGTTTGATATAGTTTATTGACATCATTAATATCTAAATCGAAGTATTCAGCATTAGTTTTACTAGGATCTTTTTTACTTTTACTATTTGCCCAAACTAATAAGTCATGCTCACCTTTAGATTGGTTAGCAGATCCCTTAATAAAGGCTAAGTTATTAGGATTTAAGGCTAATAATTGTTTTTCTTCTTTAGACATAAACAATGTTAAATCTGTTCTATAATGTATTGATTTAGCTGAAACTATGTGATCTATGTGCAATTCTTTGGCATTTTCATAACTATTTGTCGAATTATATCTATCAAATAACTTACCATCTTCATTAAAAGAATCACTTAAAAAATTAGACATTTATTCTTTGTAATTTTCACTTGTCTTATACCTAGAATGACTTTTTTGACCATTAGTTCTATTTTCATTTTTTACTTTTATTGTATTAGCTAAAGGGTTATGCTTTTGTTCGACTTTCAATTTAGTTTGAGTTCTCAAACTGCTCAAACCCATAGCTTCTATAGTTTTATTTCCCTCTTTATCATAACTATAAATATTATTTGAATAATCATCTCGATTATACTGCTTTAAATCATCAAACTTTTCTTTAATTTTCTTATTTGTGTATATACCTTTTTTTGCATTGTGTACAGTAGTTACATTACCGCCATCTTTGTAAATATTTAATATTTTATCTAATCCAAAATTTTGAATGACTTGATTAATGGCTATTTCTTTATATTCCTCTAATAATTTATTTGTAGATTCATTAACATCTTTAATTTTAAATAGGCTAGACTCTGTTAAATAGTTTAAATCTAAAAAAAGATCTAAGTTTTTTGCTTCTTCCATATTAAGACACCTTACCTATAGCTCTATTTAATAACTCAGTAGCTCCTTTAGTTTGATTAATTAAACTGCCTAAGTCTTTAATCAACTCATTGTCCCCTGCTAATTTAATCTCTTTATAATCAGACTTGTATTTTGCTGTACGATTTAGAATGTTATCATAATATGGATCAATTACTGTGTTAGTAGTTTCAGTCAATTTAGTTGTTTCAATTATTTCTTCACTCGCACCTTTTAGCATTTTAATTTGCGCTTGGACTTCAACTTCTTTAGCTCTAGCTTCATTAGCTACTTTTTTATTTTTAGAGTTTCTAAGGAAACCAGCCGTTGCAATACTTACTCCACCAATTGTCCACCCTATTGGACCAGATAAAGCCAACAATGCTGAACCAGCTGCAGTGCCACCTCCACCAGCTGCTAGAGCGCCTCCCCCTAACCATGCTAGTGCTGCATTAGTTGCTGCAGCGCCACTTAATGTTGAAATTGCAGTACCCGTAGAAGCTGTACCAAATGTTGTTGCAATAGCCATAGCTGCAGAAGGACCAAAAGCTGCAACACCAGCTCCTGCAACCACTCCACTACCAGCTCCACCAGCTGTTTTTTTGAAAGACATATCTACTTCTTCATTAATTTCACTAACGAAATTCTCGAATTTTTTAAATTCTATTTTTAATTTTTCTACCTGTATTTTCACTTCTTCAGGTTTATTTCTCATACTATTTAAAAATTGCCAAACTTTCTTTATATTATCTTTTAGAACTAATCTTTCTTTATATAGTTTTTCTGATTGTGTAACCATATACGCTTTTTCTACTTCAAAGTTTTGAATTGCTTTTTCTAAACTATTAACTGCTGCTACTCTATTTTTTTTATTTAACATTGTTATTTCTCCTTAATATACTGTTTTAATTTATCCCATCGTGGGTCTTGTTTAGTATGTTTGTGATCATGGTTTTGTTTTTTCATTTTTAGTTGTTTGATATCAACTTGTTTTTGAATTTCAAGTTTCTCTTTGAAGTTGGTGCTGTAATTATCTAAGATGTCTATCCAATTGACGAAGGTAAATGTTTCATCTAATGTGTCTTCAACTTCTTCTTTGAACTTTCGATCGTTTGTTTTAAATCGATGTATGTCTTTATGTAAGGCGTATAGTAAACTTGTAAATTCACCTTTGTTTTTCTCTAAAATATCTACGGTTTTTAATCCATATTCACTAAGTGTGTGATTGATGCTTGCTTGTGACAATGCATCAAAATCGTCAAAATATATAACTCTGACATCATGTTGGTCTTTTAAATTTTTAAATACACGCGCTACATTTGAAAATTCTTGCGTATTACTTTGCCATTTTAGTATTTCTTTTTCTACAACATCGGAAAATTGCAAATAACCGTAATATGCAATAATTCGTTCGTAATAGCCTGACAATATAAGATAAACCCATATATCTGTATCAACGATTGGCGGCGTCATACCCTTATTAGTCATGATTGAGCACCTCTATTTTGTTGATAATTTCATTGATCTTCGCTCCAGAAACGAGACCTTCATTATAGTTATGTTCTAGCACCGTCATAATATTAGGCGAGATTTGAATATCATTTGTCGGTTCTAAGATATCTGTTGGTAAATCATTATCTGTGTAAATTGCATACAATTGAGCCTTATGATCTATACGAGAGAGTGCACTCAATTGTTGATACGTATCACTTGAAATAGGATTCAGCTGCATTGCTCTTATCATAGCCGCACCAAAACTAATCTGATAATGTACACTCATGCGCGCAATCACATCGGGGCGCATAATATCATCATATGTTGCCATCCATTTTTGAATTTCTGCATTTGGCAATAACACAATACCTGCAAATATTTCCGCTTCTCTTTCTTCCAATGACTTATGATTAAAATCACTAATTCCATTTTGATGATTCATGTAATGGTGGTATACTTCATGCCACAATGAAAATTGTTGACGGCCTTTACTATGATTTGTATTCACAAAGATGAACGGAAATCGATCTTTCTTCATATAAAAACCGGATAAATTATTAGGTGCTTGTGCTTTTACAATGTAGTAGCCCATTTCAGATAACACTTGCGTTGAATTCGTTATCGGATATTGAAGTTGATGATCTGTAATGAATTGTTCTGCCACTGGAATAATACGTTCTATTGTTTCACGGTATGATTCAGTCACGTGACTCACTTTCAATCTTTAATTGATATGTCAGCAATTGGAAGATGTCATCGAGTTGTTTGACTCTGTGGTTAATTTCTTCTGTATTCTCCAATGCACGAAATGAAATGCTATCTAAGTCTTCTTGAGGTAAATGTTCTAGAAGTATTTCAGGTGTCGTCTTTAATATTGTAGCTGCACGTTGATAATCTTGCGCTAACCATATTAAGTTTGGACTTAAAAGCTTACGCAGTTGCTTAGTGTCATAATCATGATGTTTAGCAAATGCCACTTGATTTAAACCACTGAATTCCATCTCTTTTTGTATGCGCTTACTTATTTCGACTTGCGTGTATTTGGGTATCATATGTATTTCCTGCTTTCGTTTATGAATGATACATGTTTATTATAATTATTTAATTAATATTTTGCTATACATTTTATATTAAAAATAAGGTATCTATGCAATTTATTTAACTGAAAAAATTAGAAAATTTTCTTTTTACTACCTTTACAATATACTCCCCTTTTAATCATTGTAATGATGACATTTTCTACGTGTGTTCTTAGAAATTTAGGTTTTAGTAGTGCTTTTCTAGCTAACTTCTTCGCTTCGTTATCTAGTTTAATCATAATTACAACTCCTCTTTGATTGATTTGATCATAGTTTACCGCACTACATAGACAAAATTTGTCTACCTATAGTTGCGAAGTATCTTTTCAACTTCAGCGATATGTTTCTCTTTCAAGCTATTTGGTGATAATACTTTAACGCGAGACCCTTGTGATAACAGCCACATTAAAATGCCATCGCCAATGACTTCAATTTCTACTACAAATCGGTTATTGGTGTAATCTTTTTTCAATAATTGTGCAGTTGGGAAACGATCAAGCACTGACTCAATAATCCCGCCATTAAATTCAAAGCGTACTTTCTTCCAATGGCCGCCATACATGAAATAGATACGTTGTTTCAAAGCGCCTTCTCTAATATATGGTGAATTCGGAACGTTAAATTTAGTGTTCAATACTTTATATTCTTGAATTCGATCTATCCTAAAAATGAGTACCTGTTCTCTATCATTAACCCCTACTAAATAAAAGTACAGTTCAGAAAATGTAATATACATCGGTTTGATGACATGTGTACGCCCTTTGTTCATTGCGTTAAAATAGTTAAATTCAATCACGCGATTTTGTTGAATAATATGATTTAAATCCCAAATTTTATTTAATAATGGCTCGCCATGATTCATGGGCTCATAATAAACTAGTTCAGATTGAATGGCCTTTTCAATTACACGTTGATTCTCATCAGACATATGTTTCGTAAGGTTATTAACAATCATTTGTAATTCATCTTCAGATAGTCCTCTTGTTGAAATAAGAATTTTTAATATCGCTAGCACCTGTGTTTTATCAAAGGTTTCACTACTATTGTGGACCATTTCATATTTACGGTCTGTCATATTCATCGTTATCTTCAAATGCGCCATATCCGTTCTGTTAGCAAAGAAGTCATTTAAATGCGCGATATAACGCTGCACGGTTCTGTCAGATTTTTTACCTATGATGTCGCCTATTTGTGCCTTAGATAAGCGTTCGCCAGACATAAACTTTAAATACAGCTCTAGCGTGTCAGTTGTTTTAGTCATAATTACCTCCCATTTTTGGAAAATGAATGATTCTACTTTATTAAACAACAATAAAATTAAAAATGTAAGATACATCTTTTTACTACGACAAAAATTGACGCACCTTGGAGGTATACTAAGCTCAAGCAGTTCAAAACACTTAGAAAGTTGGGAATAAGAATGAATTTGCAAAACCAGTCCAAACATCCGCAAATGTTTAACCATGTTTCAAAAGAAGATAAAACACTGGCAATGATTATGTGGGTCTTAACCTTTTTCACAAGTTTTGTAGCACCTTTAGTGATTTGGTTAGTCAAAAAAGACGAATCTGAATACATTGATAAGCAAGGGAAAAATTGCCTGAATTTCGCTATTAGTTACGGTATCTACGGTATTGTTAGTTTCTTATTGACTGTTATTTTAATTGGTTATTTGGCTCTAATGGCTTTAATCATTGCCAACATCACTTATACGATATTAGCAATTGTGTCATGCAATAAAGGTGAAGATTACGTCGTTCCATTCACAATTGAAATAATTAAATAAAACAAAACAAGCCTTCCACTTCGTTTAAACTTCGAAATGGAAGGCTTTATTTACGTGCTTTGTCGTTCTACGATATTTAATTTTAATACGTCATGATTACTTTCAAATGTTGTATCTTCAAGCAATGCCAATAAATAGTGAATCAATTGCTTACCAATGTCATTAACTGGTTGATTCACTGTCGATAAAGGAATCTTCAATAAACTAGAAATGGGTTGGTTATCATATCCCATAATCGCGATTTGATTTGGAATATCAATATGATGCTCAGTTAAAAAATGAATTAACCCTAATGCGACTTCATCACTGCCAGTAAATATAGCATCTGGCAACACGTCTTGTTCTAGCAATGTTTCCCCTATGCGTTCACCGTCTTCAATCGTATGCACATTATTAAAAATCCACTCTCGTCTAATGGCTAAACCATTGTCTTTCATTGCCTCTCTAAATCCAATATTTCTAGGCTTATTGAAACAATGATCATAGTAATGATTATCTGTACAATACGCTATATGACGATAGCCTTTATTAATTAAGTATTGAATGGCATCATACGTCGTTTGACGTTGATTGGTATGTATGATTTTCACTTTATCTGACTGAGTTGATTGATCCGCCGATAATACGATAGGACCATATTGCGTATACGGTTCTAAAACCTCTATATCATTTTCAAGCGTACCCATAATCACGCCAGCAATGTGCTTCTGTTTAAACATATTTAATAACCGTAATTCTTCATCTTTATGATTATATGTCTGCATGATTAACGTATGATATGGCGTATCTTTAATTTCTTTGTCAATTGCATCTATTAAGTATGCGAAATACGGATTCGTAATTCTAGGTACAATAATGCCAATCGTATAAGACTTGTTAGAGCGCAATTGCATCGCGATTGAATTCGGAACATAATCCAGTTCATCCATTGCTTGTTGGATTTTAATTTTCTTTTCCTCAGAAATATAAGGATGATGGTTCATATACCTTGAAACCGTCGTTATGGATAATCCCGCTCTCTGAGCTACATCTTTAATTGTCGCCATAGTACCCACCTTCAATGAAACCGTTTTCATTATTTATGATAGGTTGTCGCTACATTTTTGTCAATCGCTCAAGTTAGATATTCAATAGTTAATAGGGTGTGGATCAGGATTCTTTTAAAATTCGTCGTCCACTCCCAGCTTGCTTTGCTTGTTGAATTTCTTAGTGAAATTCTCTTTGCTGGGGGCCCACTCCCAGCTTGCTTTGCTTGTAAAATTTCTTAGTGAAATTCTCTTTGTTGGGACCACGCCCGCAAGGATGACTAGAACTGAGAATAGCTTGATTTAAGCGATATCTCAGTTCAGTCAGCTACTGCGAATTGGCAAAGTAGCATGATCATATTATTTATGTTTCAGTCTCGAAGATAGCACTTTATTGGCGCCATCTTCGTATAATGATGAAATCATTTAGGCTCCTATTTATGCTTCCACTAACCATTCAATTGTACGTTTAATCGCTTTATCCCAGAAGGCATAATCATGTTCACCTGGGCCTTCTTCATATTGATAGTCTATCCCTTTATCATCCAAGTAGGCCATAAATTGTTGGTTGTCTTCATATAAGAAGTCTTCTGTCCCACATTGAATGAATAACTCAGGTAGAGTTAAGCCTTTGTCAATGGCTTCATCAACTAAATGATATGTATCGAGTTCAGTCCCTTTGATATTGGTATCTTCCCCAGTGATTGCTTTAGGTGCGAAATCAGTATAATTAAGTTCCATTAGTCCTTGTGCTTGAAAGACTGCAGACAATGGTGATGCTTTAGCGAAAAGCTCGCCTTGTGTTAATGCAAATTTCATCGTGCCATATCCACCCATTGAATGTCCTGCAATAAAATTGTCTTCACGCCGTGTCGATAATGGCAGTAACTTATGCGCATAGTGATACACTTCCAATATGTGGTCATAATAACTATGACCATACGCCATATTCGCATAACCACTATGATCTGCATTTGGCATAATAATGGCTAATTGATGTTCATCTGCATATCGCTCAATACTTGTGAAACGTGTATACGATGTTGCATCACTTGATAATCCATGTAGCAACATCAATGATTGGTACGATTTCGGCGATGATGTATCGTCGAAGAAACTCCCGTCTTCTGGAATGATTGCTACAAACGATTGTTGCATACCTAAAGCTGGTGAGAAGTAATTGATTGTCATAAGTGCCATATTCATTATCATCCCTTCTAATAATAAATCATTATATCCATTTTACACTTTTTTCGACAAAGGTGTCACCAAAGCGCGACTCCTTCAGTCATCTCGCCAAGTTACTTTGCATTTCTATATCATTTCATATTAGAATGCATAAAAAATAAGGCACCTTTCGCATCATTTAATTCAATGAACGAGGTGCCTTATGTATCCAGGAACTTTATGTCCCGGATTCAAAGTAGCAATTGTGTTTATATCGGTTTTGGTAGTTTAATATAAACGTTGTTTATATTAAGGGGTCTTTGTGTCTTATTGTATTACTTTATAATCATCCAATTTTTGCCATTTTTTATTAATTTTTTCTCTTCTTTTAGTTCATGTACAATATGGCCTGTTGTTTCACGTGAAATACCTGCTAAATCACTTAGTAGTTGAATGGTCATGATATGATTAATTTCGTAAAATTCATCATGATCGCATCCTATTGCATGACATAAATAATATAGTACTTTCTCAATGCGCTCTCTCGCCAATTTTGTAGTTAATGCCATATTGTATTCCATTAGAAGTTCAAGTTCGTTATTTAACTTTTCGAACAGTGTAACAAATATGTCGTCATGATTTTTACAAAGATATTCCAACATATCTTTAGGTATTCCTATTACATTACATGGTGTAATAGCTGTGCACATCTCGTTTAATTCCATTTTCCGAAAGAGATGATTTAACGGAAATAATACCTGCGCTTTATTCAGCTTACGATAAGCGTCTCCATCTTCATTTATTGTTTCACGCAAAACAATCCCGTCTAGTAACAAATACACATATGTCGGTTGATCAGATGAATAATATATGATTTGTCCTTTATTGTAATGTCGTATGAAACACTCACTCTTGAATGCTTGAATGACACCTGTTGGAATATTTAAGTAAGACGCTAATTGTTTGAGTCCTTCACTTAAATCATTATCTCTGTTGTTGATAAATGTCTTTCCAGCCATTGAGATACACTCCTAAACCTTTTAAAACTTTTTATTAGAATACTGAAACGCTACCCATCGCTAAGCGAATAATACCTATTATTGCAAGTATGATGATGACTGCAAATAAGATATAATCACCTTTCGTTAACGGTTTATGATTATTACGTTGTACGAAACGATAAACAAATAGACCAGGGATATAGAGCAACATGGTTAACAACAAGTAATCAATACCTGCAGCGTACACAAGCCATATCGCATAGATAGATGCAATGATACCGATTGCCCATTGTTTCACTGTAGCATGTCCTTTATGTTCAATTGTATATTTCAATTGATAAAAGGCACTAAACATATACGGAATTAAAATCGCGCTTGATGCAAGTGAAAATGCAAATTGATATGCACTATCTGTAAATAACATGCTGACTAAGAATATTTGTACTAAAATATTTGTAATTAATAATGCATTAATAGGTGCTTTATTTTTATTTTCTTTAGCAAACCATTTTGGGAACAAGCCATCTTTGGCCACTATGAATGGTAGCTCACCAGCTAATAGTGTCCAACCAAGCCATGCACCTAATACAGAAATGATTAAACCAATGTTAACGAGGACTGAACCCCAATGACCAACGATATGTTCTAACACTTGTGCCATAGATGGACTTGCAAGATCAGCAATTTGATTTTGTTGAATGACACCTTGTGCTAAGACGGTCATTAAGAAATAAATAACGAGGACTGAAACAAGTCCAATGACGGTAGCAGTACCTACGTCTTTTTTCGATTTAGCACGACCTGAGAATACCACTGCACCTTCAATACCAGTGAACACCCATACGGTTACAAGCATTGTACTCTTCACTTGAGACATTGTATCGCCCCAACTAAATATACCTGTACCTCCGCTTGTCATGCCATAGAATCCTGCTTTGAATGTATCGAAATTAAATACTACAATCATACAAATGATAACTAAGAATATAGGAATTAACTTTGCAACAGTTACAATACTATTAATGAAAGCTGCGGTTTCAACACCTCTAAGTATTAAGAAGTGCACACCCCATAACAAGAAAGAAGCAACGATAATACTTGGTAGTGTGTTACCACCTTTGAAGATTGGGAAGAAGTTACCTACCGCTGACATCAATAATGTTGCATAGGCTACGTTACCTAGAAAAGCAGCAAACCAATAGCCCCAAGCACTTGAGAAACCAATAAAGTCACCAAATCCAGCTTGTGCATAACTGTAAATACCGCCTTCTAAGTCCGGTCTTACATTAGTGAGATTTTGGAAGACAAATGCGAGTGAAATCATTCCAATTGCGGTGATGATCCAACCAATCATAATTGCTAAACCACCGGCTTGACCACCCATATCAGAAATGATGTTGAACGCACCGCCACCAATCATAGAACCAATGACTAAACCAATGAGTGACGTTTTACCAAGTTTGTTTGTGTCTGATTCATTCATAATTCATTTCCCCTTCTAAGGAGGATTATTTTTAAATTAAGGGCTTGAAGCATCGTTATTCAATTGATTGGTAATTTTGCTTCAAACCCTTCTCCTTGTGTTATATTGCTACATCACTTTCTCGGCGATGTATTTTCAAAATAAGTCCTTACATTTGCTCGAAATACTTTAAATTTCTTCTCTAAATAATGGTTGGCTCATACATCTTGGGCCCCCACGTCCACGAACAAGCTCACTACCTGTGATTTCAAGTACTTTAATACCTTTGTCACGAAGTAATTGGTTTGATACGTAGTTTCGGTCGTAAGTCACAACTACACCTGGGCGGATACATAATGTATTTGAACCGTCATTCCATTGTTCACGTGCACCGTCGATAACATCACCGTTACCTGTTGGAATAAACTCGATTTTTTCAACACCAAGTACATCTGCAAGTGTTTCACGTAGTTTATTAGAATGTGTAATTTTAATGTCGTCTTTGGCTTCATCGTATTCAATTGTAAATAAATTCATATTATTTTCTTCTTTGAAAATTGCTGAATGCACTGTGAATTTATCGTAGTCAATCATTGTGAATACTGTATCTAAATGCATGAATGTACGGCTATTTGGAATTTCAATCGCAATCACTTTTTTGAATGTTGTAGATTCATCTTTGAATATATTACGTGCTAAGCGTTCAATCGCTTGTGCTGATGTACGCTCTGAAATACCAATGGCTAAAGCATCTTTAGAAAGAATTAACTCATCGCCACCTTCGATGTTAAATGGTGAATTTCTGTCTAACCATACCGGTACATCTGCATCTTTAAATCTTGGATGATATTTTAGAATGTATGTCATAAATAGAGATTCTCTACGACGTGCTCTCCAATACATTCTGTTGATTGTCATACCTCTACCTACTGATGCTTGAGGGTCACGTGTAAAGTAAAGGTTAGGCATTGGGTCTAAATAGAATGGATATCTATCATCCATATATTCAACGAGATGTGTTGTTTTAAGTTCAATTTCTTCTTTTCTTACACCAGCCATAATTTTGTCGATTAATTCTTGGTCTGATAATGTCTCAAAGAATGTTTTAATTTCAGCTTCATGTCCTAAGACTGTTTTTTGAGATTCTGCAAGAATATCGTCAATAAATTGTTCACGCACATCTTTATCTGCAATGGCTTCAGCTGCTAGTTTTTCTAGATAAACAACTTCTACACCTTCATCACGAAGTGTTTGTGCAAATTTGTCGTGTTCTTCTTGTGCCACTTTTAAATAAGGAATATCATCGAATAGCAAGCCACTTAAGTGATCTGGTACTAAATTTTCTAGTTCTTTACCAGGTCGTTTGAGTAATACTGTTTTCAATCTGCCGATTTCACTGTTTACTTGGATAGGTCCTTGAGTCATATTCATTTCCTCCTTTATTTATCTACAACTAGAGTATAAAGCGCTTTCAGATTTCATTATGTGATTGTTTTCACATTCTAAATGTGTGTTAATTCATGCTTTTTGGTTATTCAATGCATATTTTTGATTGAATATACAATAATGTTAGGTAATTAGTGATTATTATGTATATTTCATTCATGTTGACATGCCGATGTCTAACCCAAAAAGTTTTTTATGCATCATTCTGTATTTATAAACACTTATCAATTTCACGTTTAAAATGATGAACGCTCAAGATGTGAACATTGCATTTTAAGCGTTTCACACACTATTATAGATAACATCAAAACGTAAATCTACATTATATTTTATGCATTAATTTGAATATTTATGATTAAACAGTTTATAGTGAACATATTTTGCCATTTCCTCTGAATTTGTAAGTACCATTAATGTGTCATTGCCCCCCACTGTTCCAAGGATTTCTGCAATATTCATGCGATCAATAAAATAATTTATACCTTGTGCAAATCCAGGAGAGGTTTTGATTAGTATGTAACTATCTTTGATGATGATACTTTGAATTTCATTATCGTAATAATGAAGTAGTTTCGTTTTAGCATCCATTTGTTGCGTATTATCTAACTTTTTATAATACGATTGGTTACTTACTGCTGGGACTTTGAATATCTTTAATTCTTTTAAATCTCTTGAAATTGTAGTGATGCTATAACGTACGCCAAAATGTGTATCAATATAATCTGCAATCTCTTCTTTTTTATTAAATCGATTATTCTTAACTACCGTTTCGATGAGATCTAGACGTTTACTCTTTTTCATATTATAAACTCCTCTACCCCTATACAGCATAAAGCTGTATGTATTCTTACCTTTAACGTATCATCTTTTCGTAAATCGTGGTGTTGGCTATTTCATGAATTTTGCTATAATTTTTATTTATTTTCACAAAAAAACTCCAAAAGTGAGCATTATTACTCAACTTTCGGAGCGTCACCATTATGCTATTTCGTTTCTTTCATTGCTTGTTTCACGGTACTATAGCCCATTACTACACGATCCACTTTACCTTTTTCTACATCAAACCAAACTGTCATTCCCTTTGTATTGGGTTGGTAGTAGTAAATACCCGTTGTATTATGTTTATGATTATCAATTTTTTGTAAGTCTTTACCATAAACTTTATTTAACTGGTCTAATGATAATTGCCCAGTCACCTTTAAATCTAGTAATGATGCTGTTTTACCGTCTTTAGATACATTTCTGAAATATTGATCATATTTTTTAACATTTTTAGTCGATGATGTTGCCTTTAATTTAACACCATTAAATGTGACATTCTCAGCTTTTACTGCATTTTTAAAATGTTTATCTAATACAAAAGATACGTCTTGACCCGCATACCCTTTATAATTGTAATAGGCAGATGTCGCATTGGCTTTAGTAGTCGTCGTGTTTGACATCGTTTTAGATTCGGCATGTGCGATAGATGTTTCCGTTAATGTACCGGTAACACCTACACCGAATAATGTGCTTAATGCCAAGGTTGCAGTGACGAATGTTTGCGTTGATTTTCTCAAATGAATAGCCTTCTTTCTTTATAACTAAACATATCATACGCTATTCAAAGTGGTTATACAATTTATATTCCTTGATAAGGAAAGCGCATTTGTGCTTAATGTGTGAATGTTACAAATTATACAAAATTAAATTTCACAAATCGTTAAATAATGTTTTTATATAAATTATGTTATACTAAATGTAGGAGTAACATCCCCATTAACTCCTTCACAAAAAGTTATATTATGTAATGACTATAGCCATAAGTTTACTTCCCCTTTGTTAAACTTATGGCTCTTTTATATAGTCTTTTTTACTTTTCCGCCATAAATATAAAATTCATTTATATTGTAAAAAACCTCTTCCGAAGTACGAACATATGTTCTATAATGATGTTGAGGTGGTTAACATGATTCCAAATCCTAATGCGCCAGATGAATATAAATATGAAACAGATTATCGTAAAATACCAAGACAATATTTAGACGCTAATATTCCTCAAGGACGTGGCATGGTGAAGTGGGCGCCGTTTGCGACAATGCCGGAACAATATCAACGGTTGAATGATTTTATTGAGGAACAGAATAAAATTGCCATGCCTTCTTTATCAGACGATCAATTTGAAATGATTAATCGTCAGCTGACTTACAAGTTCACACAGCATCAACTGGCGATGATTAGTTATTGGAGAAATGGCTATATTCAATCCATTGCAGCCTATATACGTCGGATTGATTCATTGAATCGATGTATCACCATTAGTAATGAGAATGGCTCACAAACAATGAAACTCGATTTTACGGTTATTTGTAATGTAGAGTAAGTGTGGTACGCAATGAGTGATGCTTGTCACTGAACATGTATTGCGTTTTAGCTAAAATGAAATAAAGGGAGTAGAACCACATTCCTTTCGACTGTGTTGTTCCACTCCCAAATCTAAAGTTATTTACTTGTTGTAAAGCCTGCATAACTAATATCTACTTCTACAACTTTGCCTTCATTAAGTACGAATGATGCCGCTAAACCATTTTTATTAGGTTTGTATACGTAAATACCGCTACCTTTGGCATTTTTGTTGCCTTTTACTTTTTTCAAATCTTTACCATATGCTTTTTTAAGTTGATTATACGTTAAATCACCTTTAACTATAAATTGTAACTTATTCGCTTTTTTACCGTCGCTCGTTACACCAGTAAATTTCTGATTATACTTTTCTTTAACTGTTGTACTGTTCGTTTTAGCAAGTTTAATACCGTTAAATTTAATGTTGTCATGCTTAATTGCATTAATAAAGTTTTTATCTGTTAAGAATTTAGCATCTTTATCAACGTAACCATTATAAGCGTAATAATACCCTTTCGTTTGAGTTGCTGCATGGGCAGTATCTTGTACTGGTAGTACTGCGCTACTCACTCCTAAAAGTGTTCCAAATGCTAATGTTGTTGAGGCAATAGTTTTAACTACTTTATTCATGTTAGTCCTTCTTTCTATATTAGAATTACACTTCACTTATATTATCGCACAATACATACAAACATTCACTGTACTTAAGACCTATTTATCAAAAATTTTAGTAAACAAAATTTAATATTATAAAGTTGTGTTAATACTATCTATTTTATGAAGTTTTATTATAATAAGATAAAGAAATGAATTAAGGACGGAGGATACACCTTGAAAAAAGTATTGGCAGGTATCGTCATTTTATTACTTATTGTTGCTTTAGGCTTTTCAATATTTTTTGCAGCAACTGGTACTAAACATTCAAATTCGAGCGAGGACCATAAAACTGAAAAACATGATAAAAAAGACAAAAAAGATAAAACAAGTGAAACGCAAACTGAATCTCAATCTAATGCATCTGATAATGGAGAAAATGCACAATCAGAGCCAGCGTCAAACAATAATGTAAATACTCAACAAAATTATTCGACACAACCAAATAACTCGGCAACACAATCATCTAAAACAAAAGACAACAGTTCTAGACAAAATAGTTCAGAAAGTGCTACTTCAGAGAAAAAGACGAAAGAAACACAAACAACACAACAACCAAGTACACAACCATCGACACAACAACCGGCAACCTCTCAACCGAATACTCAGAACAAAACAACAACTCAAAGTAGTTCAACACAAAGTTCAAGTAGTTCAGCTAAAACAAATAATTCTAATGGTACAAACCAATAAAATTTGAGTGAGCTATCGCTAAATAGATGTTACAAAAACGTCCGGGGCATAAAGTTCCAGGATAAGTAAATAAAGAAGGGAGCGGGACAGAATTCTTTTGAATTCGTCGTCCCACCCCCGCAAGGATGACTAGAACTGAGAAAAGCTTGATTTAAGCGCCTTCTCAGTTCAGTCAGCTACTGCGAATTTGCTAAATAGCATTATTATATTATTTATGTCCCAGACTGTATTTTGCTAGAAATTTTGTCCCAGTCACTTCCTATTATCTAAATATCATTTTTGCGTCTACTCAGTAACTTTACTTTCATCTACACGTTTAGAAATTTTACGCATTACTGGATCTAACACTGGTTTGACTAAGATACCTAGAATAAAGAATCCTAATCCGAATAGTGCTAGGATAAGCATTTTTGTGATTAATATTTCCGGTACAATGCCACCTACTGTTTCACGTAATGAATCTATCACATACGTGAACGGTAAATATGGTGAAATGGTTTGGAAGAATTTAGGTGCTGTAACGACTGGGAAAGTACCTCCACCACCGGCAATTTGTAGTACTAATAAAATAATTGCGATTGCTTTACCTGGGTTACCAAGTAATGATACGCATGTATACACTATTGTGTTAAAGACAATCGCACCACATAATGCAACTAAGATAAATAGTATTGGTGATTCAACTTGTGCTTTCAAAATCACTAAGTCCCCAATGGTTACAATCAGTGTTTGAATGATTCCCATCATGATAAAGAATGCACCTTTACCTAAATAAATTTGACGTTTCGTCAATTCGTCTCTCAGTGATTCATGCTTATTATCTACAGACAGTAAACTTACTAATAGCAAGGCACCTACCCATATAGATAATGAGGTATAGAATGGTGTCATACCTGAACCATAATCTTTAACTGGGAAGACATCCACTTGTTTTTTATGAATTGGATTGGCGATCACATCTGCTTGTTTCTTCAAGTCATTCTTCAACGCATCAATGACTTTATCCACCGCATCGTCTTCGTCTAATTTCTTGAAGATTTTATTCGCTTTGTCTAAATCTTTTTCAATATCAGGCAAACGATTTTCAGAGAAATTCGCTAAGTTAGCTAATGCCTCTTTCGCACGTGGTTGATTTTGATTTAATAAATCAACTGCATTGTCATACTTATTAAACAATGTCGGTAAATTCGCATTTACAGTTGCTGTCGCATTAGCAAGTTGTTGCTCTAACTCAGGTAAATCATTACGAACAAAGTCTGCTGCATTCGCTACATCCGCTTTTACAGTCGGGAAGTAGTTCTGTGCCGTTTGCATCGCATTAATATATGTTTGTTCTAAAGCCGGCAATTCGCTTTGTATATTAGCAATGCGATTTTGCCCATCCGCTACAATATCTTGACCCGCAATGATAACACGATTAATTGTATTTAATTTAGATTGAACGTCTGATAGCGTATTCTGACCTTTATTTAATTCTTGCGTAATTTGATTAGATACGACTAACAAACGATTGTTTAAGTCATTTTTAATAAAGTCACGGTAGTTACCTAACGCTTTATTTAAATCTGGTAATGAACGTAATACATTAACCGCTTCTGCTTTTCCTGAACTGCCATTTTTCAAGGCATCAATAAGTTGATTCGTTGAACGCAATGTATCACTGATGCGATTATTTGCACTTTCTACTTGTTTAATTTGTGATGATAAATCGACATGTTCTCTTTTTTCTAATTCTTTTAATACGTCAATCAGTTGTTGGTTGTTTTTCGAGCTGTTTTCAAGACGTGTTTTTAAATTTCGTAACATCTCATTAAATTCAGTTGGTCGATTAGAACCGATGACGCCATAAGATATATTTTTCAAAGCATTGATGTCTGACTGTGTCGCTTTCGCTTGAGTATCAGAATGACTAGAAAGTGTGAGTAACGCTTCTGCAAGCGCACTATTCATCGACTTCACGTCTTTGTCTGACACAATTTGATTATCGTTGACAGTGTCTTGGCTACTATCCGTACTCAACTTCTGAACATCATAGTGTGGCAATCCCGATGTACTTTGTTGACACAAGTTGTTATTAGCTTGATTATTTACCTCTTGTGCACGATTGGCCGCTTCTTGGTAATCACCTACACGTTGTTGCGCAGCTGTAAGATATCCTTGTGCATCATTCAGACGTGAATGTGCTAAATCAAGCCCTTCACTAGCAATATCTACACCTCTATTAATTTTAGGGAACTGTGCTGGTATATCATTAGAAGCTACATTTAGTAATTTCTCAATATTTGGCATATATTCATTAAGTGCTAAGATGAGTTTTGCTTTCTCGTTCAATGATGGTATGGCTGCATTCACATCATTCAGTTTTTGTTGTGCATCTAAAACATCACCTTTATAATTACCTAGCGCACGGAATTGATTAGCATATTTATCAAGCTCATCTTGATGATCATTCAAATATTCAATACGATCTGCAATTTTATTAATTTCTGGTAATGAATTATGTGCTGCATAAACTGCATTTTTAATCTTATTAATTGTAGGGACTTCATCTTCCAGTTGAATACCTACTTTATTTGCTTCTTGTAGTAACGCTTTCGTTACTGTCTCATTGAATTGTTTGTTTGCTTCGTCGACAATGACCGTTGAACCTGTATCTGTCATTTTCGGTGCAACCGCATTAATTTTCTGATTAACTTTATATTCAATATCTGCTTTTTGCGGTTTCTTTCTCAATGTCCCAGTAATTTGATGTGAGAATTCTTTCGGTATGTATATGCCGGCATAGTATTTCCCCATTTTGATTTCATGGTCTGCCTTTTCCCGGCTAACGAATTGCCAATCAAATTTATCATTCTTCTTAAGATTATTCTCAAGCGTATTACCCACGTTAATGTTCTTACCGCGAACTTTGTCGCCTCGGTCCTCGTTCACAACAGCGACTTTGATATGACCTGTATGACTATATGGATCCCACATGGCCCATAAGTTAAACCACGCATAAAAAGATGGTAATATTGCCAGACCAGCTAGTATGATCCAAACTGCTGGCGTCTTAGCCACACGTTTCAAGTCCGTTTTAAATAGTTTTAGTGCGTTTTTCATTTTCACACTCCTAAAAATGAAATATTAAGATTTTATCTCAAAATGATTTTAAGCATTGTTTTTTTCTTTATAGAGTTAGTATAATACTTTTATTGAGTAAAGTAGAAATTAGTTGATAGTAGTCAACTAAAAACCATAATAAGTATTATATCAAATTCTGATATATTCGCATACCACCATAATTTATTTGATAGGAGGAAAAGCGCGTCATGTCGAAGCATAAATTTATCATCTATTTTTTAACTACAACGCTAGTATTACCAACATTTACAACTAGCATTGCCCATGCTGAAGACACACAAGCAGATGCTAAGACACAAGCATCCACTACATCAAAAGAAGCAACTTATGATACTGAAGATGTAGATGATAACTATACGAATGAAACGTCTGAATCAAATGACAAACAATCAGATCGTCCCTCTTCAGAGACACCAACTAAAGAAGCGTCAAAGAAACATAATAATAAAGAACAAAATAAATCTACACATACGTCATCAGAAAAAAGGGATGACGACAACAAAAACGTATCTCGTAGTCATCAAACGCGTGATGAAGACAAACAGGATACTTACCGTACACCCCTTTCTCCTATTTTTGACGAAGCACAATCTAGCGGCTTGTTTTCATCTAACTTTTTAAATCCTGATTTATATCAAAATGGATTTAGTTTAACCAATTTAATTGCATCACTATTCCATTTCGACAGTGATATTTCAGATTATGAGCAACCCGCAAGTTCTAGTGAAGCAACAGATGACGACCATATCACAGATGAACACGATGCCGACACATCTCATCGTGACCATCAAGATGTGAAGCCAAACGATGAACAAGTTAATCAAACAGACCATTCAACACAACAACAAGATGACACGGCGACGAACCATCAATCAACAGCTAGTCAAAATAAAGATGATGCGAGCGTGAGCAAAGCATTAGATGCTATTGATGATTTCGTTTCTGATACCACAGATGATGACACAGACCATCAAGCAAGTCATGATGTAGCTAACACTGACCGTCAACATGAATCTACTACGGATGATGCAAGTACTCGTACTAATGATGACGCTAATCATGCCTCATCTTCTGATAGTAAGTCTTTAACTGAATCCGCTTTAGATTCTGTACTGGATCAATACAGTGAAGATGCTAAAAAGACGCATCACAATTTCGAATCATCTAAAAAAGATAATGCATCAGACACGTCTAAAGATGAACAAGATAATGATGATACGACGGCATCTAATAATCCACAATTACCAACTAAAGACGAACTTGAACATAAGACAGCACCTGCACAATCATTTGAAGATGACTTTAAACAAAGCAACACACGTTCAACGAGTCTCTTCCAAACCTTACCTCAATTTAATGGTAATGAGGTAACTGACGGAGACATAGCAGTGGTTGAAAATAAAGGTACACGTGACTTTATTAAATCTATTGCTAAAGATGCACATCAAATTGGTCAAGACAAAGATATTTATGCCTCAGTTATGATTGCACAGGCTATTCTTGAGTCGAGTTCAGGTAATAGTGCTTTAGCACAAGCGCCAAATTATAATTTATTCGGAATTAAAGGGAGTTATAAAGGACAATCTGTTAACTTTAATACTTTAGAAGCTGGCAGTGATCAAAGTATGTTTAGTATTAATGCCGGTTTCCGAAAATACCCAAATACGAAGGCATCATTGGAAGATTATGCTGATTTAATTAAACATGGTATTGATGGTAATGCCACAATCTATAAACCTACCTGGAAGAGTGAAGCTATAGATTATCGTGATGCAACACAACATTTGAGTCGTACATATGCTACGGATCCGAACTATGCTACTAAATTGAACAGTTTAATCAAGCACTATCACTTAACAGATTTTGATAAGAAAACAATGCCTGATTTAGATCAATATGCTAAACAAACATCGAGTGGCAAAGATACTTCAGGTCGTGGATTTAAATCATTCGAAGTGACGGATGCGTCTTCACCATATCCTCAAGGTCAATGTACTTGGTATGTATACGAACGTGTGCAACAATTTGGTAAGCAAGTCAGTGGTGACTGGGGCGATGCACATCATTGGGATAATCGCGCAGAACGTGATAACTATGATGTCAGTCAAACACCTTCAACTCATAGTGCCGTTGTCTTTGAAGCAGGACAAGCTGGCGCCCATGACGTATATGGTCATGTTGCTTTCGTTGAAAAAGTAAACAGTGATGGCTCAATCGTCATTTCAGAATCTAACGTTAAAGGTTTAGGCATCGTGTCATATCGCACTATTGATGCAAACACAGCTGAAACCTTACATTACATTGAACCAAAATAACGTTGCAATGGATGGAGTAATATTAAAGTAAAATAGCTCTTAGATAGATATTCACTCGTTTAAGTTGTTTCGCTTTCCTGTGGGAAAGGCTCGTGCCTGTAGTCACTCGACACTTTCTTTTCCACTAGGAGTCTACACAACTACACTTCGTCATCTATCTTAGAACTATTTACGCAAGTGTGTGAGCACTTATGTTCATTTATGTGATTATCCCACTATTAGTCTTAAAACAACTAAAAGGTAATTTCTATACTATTTCAATAGAAATTACCTTTTTACTTATCTAAATATTTATAAGATCAATGTTTTAAGATTGTTGCTCTAATACTTCTTCGACTTCATTTTTAATAGTTGTAACATGTGGCCCATAGACAATTTGAGCGCCATTACCACGAATTATGACTCCCTTAGCATCTGTAGCCATTAAGGTATCTTTATTTAATAATGAGCCATCTTTTAAAGTTACTCTAAGTCTAGTAGCACAGCAGTCTACTTCTTCAATATTAGTAGCTCCACCTAAACCTTTAATAATGGTATCAGCACGTTCAGTAACTTCAACACTTTCAACTTGTGCTTTATCTTCTCGTCCAGGGGTTTTGAAATTAAATTTAACAATTAAAAATCTAAAAATAATGTAATATAAGCAGAACCAGACGATTCCGATTGGTATAACCCATAAGTAATTCGTTTTTGAATTACCTTGCAGTACACCGAATAGTATATAGTCTATGAATCCTCCACTAAATGTTTGTCCCACAGTAATATTAAATATGTCTGCCATCATAAATGCTAAACCATCTAAAAAAGCATGAATTAAATATAACACGGGTGCAACAAATAAAAATGAAAATTCTAATGGTTCAGTTATACCTGTTAAGAAAGAAGTCAATGCTGCTGATAGCATTAACCCACCAACAACCTTTTTATGTTCTGGTTTAGCAGTGTGATAGATAGCTAATGCTGCACCACATAGTCCAAACATCATTGTTATAAATCGACCAGACATATATCTAGATATACCAGAGAAATAATGTGTGACGCTCGGATCGCCTAATTGAGCTAAAAAGATATTTTGTGTACCTCGTACCATATGTCCATTTACTTCTAATGAACCACCAAGTCCTGTTTGCCAAAATGGCAAGTAAAAAATATGGTGTAAACCGAATGGACCCAGTAAACGTAATATAAATCCAAAGAAGAAGGTTCCAATAGCTCCAGTCTTTTCAACTAATCCACCAGCATTAAAGATCCAACTTTGTACTGTTGGCCAAACAAAGAACATTATTACCCCTAAGAAAATTGAACTAACCGCTGTAATAATTGGAACAAAACGAGATCCACTAAAGAATCCTAAATAAGCAGGTAACTCTATTTTATTGAATTTATTATGTAAATAGGCTGTTAGAATTCCTGTTACGATACCGCCAAATACGCCCGTTTCAATGGTTTGGATACCTAATACCATACTTTGACCTTTTTGAGCTAATTCAGTTGTTTTAGCTAAATCGTCTGTAATTTGTAACATTCCATTCATAGTCGCGTTCATAATTAAAAAACCGATTAGTGCAGCTAAACCTGCTGTGCCCTTATCACTACGTGCTAATCCTATAGCTACACCAATAGCAAATATTACTGGTAAGTTCTGAAAGACAATATTTCCGGCTGAAGACATAAGCGTAAAAATATTTTGCAATAGTGTAATATCTAAAAATGGATATGCTTTAACAGTATTAGGGTTGCTCAACGCTCCTCCAATTCCAAGCAATAGGCCTACTGCGGGTAAAATAGCAATTGGTAGCATAAACGATTTCCCAAATTGTTGTGCTTTCTCAAATAGCTTATTCATTTAAATTATCTCCCTTAAAATATAATAACTTCAATTCGCATGACAACGCTTTCTTAAATAGAAATATAATACTAAAGAAAATTTTAATCAATATTATAATTAAAAATGAAAAATATTTTCATAATTATGTCCATACTTTATACAAATATTTAAATTTACAAACAATATACTCTTTAAACAATGTTATAAGACAGCTAATTAAAACTACCTAAAAAAACTACCAACAAAGTTAAAACTTTGTTGGCAGTATCTATTTTCATAATTCATTTATTAAGAGTAAATTAATACTTGAGTGATTAGCATGCCACCACCGAAGATGAATACGAAGGCAACGACTGGCCATACGAATTTCAACCAATGAGAGTACTTCATGTCTAACATTTGTAATGTTGCCATAATCAATCCTGTTGGTGCTAAGAAGAGCATTGCATATTGACCAAATTGATATGCTGTAACAATTACAAATCTAGGAATTCCTACTGTATCAGCAAGTGGTGCAAAGATTGGCATTGCGAGTACTGCTAATCCAGAAGATGATGGAATAATGAAACCTAGGAAGAAGAAGATAATCAACAATATTACAATGAAGATTGGTCCACTTACACCCTGTACAAGTGATGAACTGAAGTTCAAGATTGTATCTGAGATTAAGCCATCATTCATAATCATATTGATACCACGTGCTAAGCCAATGATAAGTGATACCCCTACCAAGCTTGATGCCCCTTCAACAAATGCATCGACGACGACTTTCTCGCCGAGTCCATCTTTACCTAATGCAACCATTAGCATGATTACAATCGTAAATGCTAGGAACATTGAGGCCATGATTGGGAACCACCAACCTTGTGTCATAACGCCCCACACCATGATTGGGAATGGTAGAATGAATAAAATTAAAATGATTTTTTTGCGTAATGTAAATGGTTTTTCAGCACCATCATCATTAATAACTGACCATTGTTTTTCGAATTTAGCTTTATCTTCATAAGTATATGATGCTTTTGGATCTTTTTTGATTTTTTTAGCGTACCAGTATAAATAACCTACTGTGAATATTGTAGCTACGATTAAGCCCGCGATTCTCCAGTATAAACCGTCAACGAATGTTGTACCCGCTGCATTTGATGCGATAACAACTGAGAATGGGTTAACAGTTGAGAATGTACTACCCACAGAGCTCGCAAGGAAGATTGCCCCAACACATATAATTGAGTCATATCCCATTGCAATAAAGATTGGAACAAGTATTGGATAAAACGCTACCGCTTCTTCTTCAATACCACAAAGCGTACCGCCTAATACCATTAATACAGATACCATGAATACAAGTAAGAATTCATGACCTTTTGTTTTTTTAGTCAGTGCTAAGAGTCCTGATTCGAATGAACCACTCTTTTGTACAACACCAATCAGTCCACCTAATACGAGAATAAATACCATTACGTCTACGGCTTCAATCGTACCGTTGACCATACTTGATGTAATTTGGTCTGGTCCAGCAGGATTTTGATCTAATCGTTCATATGTTCCAGGAATTGAGATAGGTTTATTGATGGCACCTGATTTAAATTGGTCTACATCAATTTTTACACCTAATTTATCTAATTGCTCTTGTGTTCCAGGGACTGTTTTTGATTTATTATGCGCATCAACAATTTTGAATTCTTGCGCACCGCCATCATATGATAACTTAGAATAAGCACCAGCTGGTATGATCCACGTTGCCATAACCGCAATTACAGTTAAAATAAATAAAATTGTAAATGCGCCGGGCATCTTAAGCGAGAATCGTTTTTTCCGTCCTTTGCTTGTGCTGTTAGTTACGTCATTAGTATGTGTCATGCGTTTCAACCCCTTCAAGTATTTTTATCTATGAGAATGCTTACACATTTAAAACTTATACTTTGTTGAAATATGTCAAATAAGTGACTTTGTGAAAAAATTATCAATTTCTTTTTCCACTATTAGTGTATGTCTAATGCAATTTACAATCAATATGAATATATATAAAAGCGTAAATATTTTAGATAAATTCATAATTATTTCACACAACTTTACCAATAATTTCTCGAAATTCGCTTGCTATTTTTGGCAAAATGTGCAAGCGCTTTCTTTTTCGATTCACCTTTTCATAATTGAAATACACAAGTCAGAGTCAACATTCCTCATAGATCTATTAAATTCGTTTATAATCATAAAAAAACTGAGAAAAGCTTGCTATAAGCACTTTCTCAGTTTAGTTTGTGCTACATTACGTGTGCAATGTAACTTACAATATAAGTTTGTATTTAATGTTTTGTGTGTTGTCGTTTGCGGCGACCTAACCAAATCAATGTGCCACCCGCTATCACTAATAGCATGGTTATCGGTAACCATGATTTCTTAACTATTTCCCCAGTATTAGGTAAAGATAAATTACCATCATCATCAAATAAGCCACTTAACAAGCCATCATCGTTTCCTAAATGTCCTAAAGATAACCCTTGTACTGGATTAGGAATGTCTTCAATATTATCTAAAAGACGACCGCCTGAATTAAGGCCATTTAATAGACTGCCACCAGTTAATCCATCTAATACATGAGACCCTTGGTTAAGAAGGTTTGAGTTAGATGTAGGGTGATTTGAAGTACCATTAATACGGTCAAGTAATGATGGTCTTTGTGTAATCGGTGCTAAGATATAGTTTAAGTTCTTTTTGGCATTGTCGAGTTGATTTTGTAGTTGAAGTAAATCGCTCGCAGTACTATTTAATGCATTCTTCACTAAATCTAACGTGTTTGCTTTACCTGTTTGCGCTCTAGCAATGATATCTGCCAATGCTTTTGCTTGTGACTGATTTAACTTTGTCGCTAACAACGTTTCAATCGTTTGTTTACGGTCCGATGATTTTTCGAGAACATCTTTCAGAATATCATCTGCAGTCACTGTTCGTTGTGCATTGATTTCTTGTTTCACTTTATTGACTAATTCTGAATTAGACAGTTGTGCTTTAGCAAGTCGCTTCGCAATTTGTGATGCCTCACTATTGCCTAAACGCGTTGAAAGTAATGTTTTAATTAACGCTTCTTTATCTGGTGCTTGGTCAAACATGGATGCTAAGATGTCATCGCTTGTCGTCGTTTTCAAACGATCTAGCTGTTTCATCACTTGATCAGTAATTTGCTTATCTGATTGACCTTTAGTATTAATCTCTTTGGTTATATGTTGTGCCTCATTTTTACTAAAGACACTTCCGATGATTTGGTCAACTGTTGCTCGTTTATCTTTCGATTGTTCTAGGCGATCTAGAATTGTATCTCTATTTGCTTTAACATCTTGTCGAACGTTTGTTATATCATTTTCAACATTTTGTTTCTGTTTAGTTGTCAAATTTTGGTTTTGTTTTACTTGTTGTTCGAGTTGTCTTAATTGCTCAAGTTTACGATTACTATATCGCTCAGTTGTATTGTCTTGTGCACCTTCTACTTTTGAAATAGCTTGGTCAATTTTTTGAGTAGCTGATAACTTATCATTCAATGCGTTAAGAGCATCATTTTCTGAATGATTCGTGTTTGCGTGATGATTTGTGACATCCTCTTTATCCATATGTTTAACATCATTTATAACACGTCCATCCGAATGAGATTGTGCCGTATTCTCTGAAGAAGATGCTGCTGATTGGGTATCTCGCGTCGTAGATTCTATATCTTTTTCAGTATCTTCCACTGATGTATGCTGATTGTCTTTAACTGATTCGACATCATTTTTCACATCGTCTAATTTATCTAAGACGGATGTATCATCACTTTCTTTTTCTAAATGGTTTGAATCTCCAGACGTTGATGATTGATTACTACTTAACTGTTCATGATCATTAATTGTTTCTTCTGACTCCAAATCATCATTTTGTTGACGAGTATCAACCTTTTCAGATAAAGCATTTAAATCTGTGATGATTTTATCTAATTCATCTAATTGATTTTCTTCATTTACCAACGAATGTTTAGACGTTGAAGGTGTTTCGTTGTTATCCGCTTCTTCAGTACTTGCTTCATCAGATATATGATTTTCTGCTTGTGCATCCCTTACAATTTGATCTATTTCAAATTGGTTACGTGCATCTTCAATATCTTGTTTATAGCTTTTAATTTCGTTCGTTTTTAAGTGTTTTAAACGATCAATTTTCTTCTTCGCTTTATCTATCGCTAAATCAAGTTGGCCTTGAACCGTTTTCACTTCACTTGAAGCGTTGTTAGCATGGTCATTTGATTGCGCAAAGCTATCCTTTGTAAATCCATATCCTACGAATGTTCCACTCATTAACAATACTGAACATGACACTTTTAAGTACGAACTGAATTTAGAATGTTGTTTATGCTTATCCACGCATGTCACCCTTTTTTATTAATATTCCACTACATTATATAACATTTATTTTAAAACTTATACTTCTGTTTATTGAAATCTAATACAAGCTTTTCTTTTTTGACTAATCACAAATGTTTATAATTTAATACGTTTCGTGTTAATGCTACTCATATCTGTGACCTTAACAGAATATTGATACGCATTCGTTAAATCTATAAGCGATAAGAATTTATTATGACCTGCACCTGTATCAATATCTAATATATTTTTCTTTTGATATAACTCATCATTTTTAAGACCATAGCGATAATTAGGGATATGACCATGGATCAAGTATTTATTTTTAGGGATGTTTCTATTTAAATTGTGATTATAATGCCCCGTTGTGTATTCTTTGATTTGTTTATTTAAAGGCTTTGACGTATCAATGCCAGCATGCGCAAATATGTAATCATCGATAACCTCAATCGTAGACAATTCTCTTAAAAACTTATGCCATCGTTTAATTTTTTTATCTTTACTTTCCAACCAACGCATCTCATGGTTTCCAGCTAACGCGCGTGCACCTCGACGTTTTAACCGTTTCACTAACTTTAAAGTACCAAATGAGTCAGGACCATTATTAACATAATCTCCCATTAAAACCAGTTGATCTTTTCTAGCATTAAAATTTACTGCTTTTAAAAGAGAGACAAGCGCTTTCCGATGTCCATGAATATCAGAAACCACCAGTATCCTTTCTTTCATATGCTTTCTCTCCTAACCTACTACTAAATGCATACTAATATAAAACCACTGTTTAACTAACTTTAAACAAATTATTAACGTGTCCTCAAAATTCTTTATTTATTATAGGAAATAGTATAAACAAAATATATATTTTGGGGAATCAATTTATGAATACAAAGCAATTACACATTTTTAAACATTTCGTTGAAGCACAAAATGAAAACGCCGTCGCTGAAAAGCTCGGCATCACACAACCAACAGTAACATTTCATTTAAAAAACTTAAGTAAAGAATGCGGTTTACCACTCTATTTCAAGAAAGGTAAACATTTCAACCTGACTGAAGCCGGAGAATTACTTTATCGAAATGCGACTAAAATGATTAATTTAATTGAAGAAACAACAGATATGATGGATGATTTTAAGCAATCTAAACGAGGTACATTGAGAGTGGGAGCTAGTCATGCACCGATTTATAGTATTTTGCCCTCAACCTTTAAAAACTATATGCATGAACATCCAAATATAGACATTAACTTAATGGTAGATACCGCACCAGTCATTATTGATCAAGTCAAAAACCGTAAAATTGATATTGCTGTCATAGCCGAAAAAGGGTTTAACGAAAGTGAACTACAAGTTAAACGTCTTCACGACAACCCATTAGTACTTGCTATGGATAAACGTCACCCGCTAGCTCAACATAATCAATGTACGATTGAGGATATTAATAACTATCGTTTCATTATACATAACGGTGGTTCAACTCGAGACAGTATTAATGAATGGCGAAAAAAGAACTTTATCAACTTAGATGTCCATATGGAAACAAATAGTATTAGCAGTATTCTAGCAACGATTAAAGATTCCAATTACTTAAGTTTAGTAAGTGAAAATGCCATTCGTCATCATCCTAATATTATTAGTAAACAATTGCCTAACGCCCCAACGACAAGTTATATATCACTCGTTTATCGTAATGATAGACATCTGACTACAATCATTCAAGACTTTATTACGTTAATATATAACACTAAATAACTTTCATATACCTTAGCAATCACGTTGATTAGACTTTTGTTAACGTGATTGCTTTTTTATATACGTACTATTCCGATGACGATGTTCCTTGATGACTCATTCATTCAATTTAAATACTTATAGTTTGAAAAATCAGTTTATTATTATATTTATAAAATATTAAGATAGTATAAAGTTTGTTAATAAATATTCTAAAAAATAATAACAATTTTACATCATATTAATAAATTGCTATAAAAATATGTGTTCACATAATATAATAGATTTGAATGAAAGATATTCATATTAATCAATTTGCTATTTTGTATATTATTGATTAGGAGGCAATGTTAATGCTCGTTCTTTCCATCATCTTATTACTCCTAGGTCTTATTCTAATCGGTATTAGTCGATTTGTTGCATACCAGCGTGACATTGATCTTAGAGAAAAAATTTATATTCCAGGCGTTATTTTCGTATTAATTGGCGCATTACTTCTCCTGTTTGATTTAATAAAATAACCACAACTTAATACATACACCCTATCATCATCAGGTACACCAGCTTCAAACGGTTACCTGTTTTTTTATTATCCCCATGAAATCATGCTATTTTCACCAACATTTCTTCCAAAGTGTTGCATTTTCCAACGTCATAAAACTTTTAATGGTACCGAACAAGGATATAACTTGTTACATTATCAAATGTAACATTTTAAGTAAGCTTAATTTACGATGGCGATGTAACATCCTTGCTCACAATTCATCAACACACTATCTACATGTTAAGCAAATAAAATCATAATGAAATAGGGGGAAATGTCTTGGCAAAGCTATTATATAAATTAGGAAAATTTATAGCTAAAAACAAATGGCTAAGTGTCATAGGATGGCTTGTCATTCTAGGTGTCATTATTACGCCTTTAATGATCAACTCACCTAAGTTTGATAGTGACATTACTATGAACGGCCTTAAGTCATTAGACACAAACGACAAAATCAGTAAAGAATTTCATCAGGATAGTGAAAAAGCCTCGATGAAAATTGTCTTTCATTCTAATAAGAATGATGGATTGAATAATAAAGATACGAAGAAAGATATTGAAGATGCACTAGATAACATCAGACAAAATGATGATTACATCCAAAACATCTCAAATCCATACGACACTGGACAAGTTAACGATGAAGGTGACACTGCGATTGCTAACGTAAGTTACGTCGTTCCACAAACTGGATTAAAAGATTCATCTAAACATATCATCGATAAAGAATTAAAAGATGTAACAGATAACCATAATGTTCAAATCGAGAAAACACAAGGTGGCGCTATGAATGCCGAACCTGGTGGTACATCTGAAATTGTTGGTATCGTCGTAGCATTTGTAATTTTACTTATTACATTTGGTTCACTGATTGCAGCGGGTATGCCAATTATTAGTGCAATCATCGGCTTAGGTTCAAGTGTTGGTATCATTGCGTTATTAACCTATATCTTTGATATTCCAAACTTCACACTTACACTAGCCGTAATGATTGGTTTAGCTGTTGGTATTGACTACTCACTCTTTATTCTATTCAGATTTAAAGAACTTAAGAAAAAAGGTGTCGATACTGTAGAAGCTATTGCAACTGCAGTTGGCACAGCAGGTAGTGCAGTCATATTTGCTGGTCTTACCGTTATGATTGCTGTTTGTGGATTATCACTTGTAGGCATTGATTTCTTAGCGGTAATGGGATTCGCTTCAGCAATTAGTGTATTATTCGCAGTATTAGCAGCATTAACATTATTACCTGCACTGATTAGTATCTTCCATAAGAGCATTAAAATTAAAGATAAACCATCTAAAAGTAAAGATCCTAAAGATCACCCTTGGGCAAAATTTATTGTAGGCAAACCAGTTATTGCAGTGATTGTGAGTTTAATTATTTTAATTTTAGCTGCGATTCCAGTCAGTGGCATGCGTTTAGGTATTCCTGATGACAGCTTAAAACCAACGGATTCATCAGAGTATAAAGCTTATAAATTGATCTCAGATAACTTTGGTGAAGGTTATAACGGACAAATCGTTATGTTAGTTAATACAAAAGATGGTGGCAGTAAAAACACTATCGAACGTGACTTAAATAATATGCGTAGCGATTTAGAAGATATCGACAATGTAGATACCGTGTCAAAAGCGCAATTGACTGACAATAACAATTACGCACTATTCACAATTATTCCTGAAAAAGGACCTAACGCTCAGTCTACAGAAAATCTCGTATACGACTTACGTGATTATCACAGTCAAGCTCAAGAAAAATATGACTATAGTACAGAAATTTCAGGACAAAGCGTCATTAATATCGATATGTCCGAAAAATTAAATAACGCTATTCCAGTATTCGCTGGCGTTATTGTTGTATTAGCATTCTTCTTATTAATGATTGTATTCCGTTCAATCTTAGTTCCGTTAAAAGCAGTACTAGGATTCATCCTATCATTAATGGCTACATTAGGTTTCACAACATTAGTTATTCAAAATGGCTTTATGGGTGGCTTATTCGGAATTGAAAATACAGGACCATTACTTGCATTCCTTCCAGTGATCACAATTGGCTTGTTATTCGGACTTGCCATCGACTACGAGTTATTCTTAATGACACGTGTCCATGAAGAATACAGCAAGACGGGTGACAATGACCATTCAATTCGCGTCGGTATTAAAGAAAGTGGACCTGTTATCGTAGCAGCAGCACTCATCATGTTCAGTGTGTTCATTGCATTCGTCTTCCAAGATGATAGTGCAATCAAATCAATGGGTATCGCACTTGGATTTGGTGTCTTATTCGACGCATTTGTCGTACGTATGACATTGATTCCTGCGTTAACAAAACTGTTTGGCAAAGCTTCATGGTACCTACCTAAATGGTTAGGTTCAGTATTGCCAAATATTGATGTAGAAGGTAAAGCTTTAGAAGAAGATCAACATCAAGATGCATCTTCTGAAAAAAGTCATGACAATGATAGACATGGTGAATACGCTAGCCCAGACAAACAAGATCATCGTTATCAAAATGGTAGCCGCCACGATAATCACAACTATAATGATGAAGATTATAATCGTTCTGTACATTTAGGTCATCATCACGACAACCGCACGCACCAACATCATTACTATGATAACCAATATGATGATATTGATTATGCGTCACTTTACACGCAAAATGGCGATTATAGTCAGCATGATAAATACAATGATCGTGCGCGTCGCGATCGAGACAAATACGATAGACATGATGAAAATCGTTACAACAATGATGAACCATACAACGATCGTCATCATGAGCACAATTCAAATTTCGATAAAACAACTCATCTTTATAAAGAATTAACTGATAGCAATATCGATCAAGATGTATTATTTAAAGCGCTTATGTTATACGCTCGTGAAAATAATAAAGGTGTTTACGATAGATATAACCGACCATCTGAGCATCGTCACGATGACGAATATAGAGACTAATGATTACAAAGGAGGAAACACGTTATGTTAAAACGACGTAGTTCGAAAGTGATAGGACTACTAGCCACACTTGCCTTAGCCATAGTGCTAAGTGCTTGTGGTAATAGTGGTAGCGGTAGTGGTTCATCTGACGATAGTCAAACATCGCTTGGTAATAAAGAAATCGAAATACCCTATATCGCGAGTGATAATTCCACACCACGTTCACTAGTGATAGCAGAAGTATTGAAAAAAGCAGGTTATGATGTAACGACTACACCTGTAACAGCAAGCGGTCCATTATATGCTGCTGTCTCAGAGAACGCTGATTCATTCCATGCATCAGGTATCTTCCCTACTACTGATAAAAGTTATTACGATAAATTCAAAAGTAAGTTAACTATTTATGATGACAAACACTTAATTGATAACGCAACAGTAGGCTTAGCAGTGCCTAAATATGTACAAGACATTGATTCAATTAGTGACTTAAAAGATAGTGATTTCGGTAAATCTGTAGATTGGACAATTCAAGGCACAGATGCACGTAATGGTGTGATGAAAGAAACGAAAGATGAACTTGATAGTGACAATCTTGATAAATATAGCTTGAAAGAAAGCTCTGACCAAGAACAATTCAAAAAAATTCAATCCGCTTATAAACAACAAAAACCAATTGTCTTCACAGCAATGGAACCAAGTTGGTTCTCTAAAGAGTTAGACGTTAAAATGTTGAAAGATCCCGACAACATTTACGGTAATAACAATCAACATATTGATTTAGTATTCAACAAAGACTTTGAAGAAGCACATCCTGCTGCATATACAATTGCAACACGTATCGCAGATGACTGGAGTAAATCTGATGAAGAAAAATTAGCTAAACAAATCTTTGTTAATAATAAAAATCCAGAACAAGTTGCTAAAGACTACGTGGACGACAATGATAATAAAGTGGATGAATGGTTAGACGGTATTGAAACGAACTAATCAGAGCGTTGAGAAGCATTAAATCAAAGGGGTACACTTGTTTAATCAACCATATAAATATATTAAAGCTACATTCTATAGTCGTAGTAGCTGACTGAATTGAGAGGTACTTAAATCAAGTATTACTCAGTTCTAATCATCCTTGTGGGGAAGTGATATTGAACTCAGTATCACTTCCCCTTTTTATATTTAATCTCTTATAATAATAAGCGTATGACGCGCGTTATTTACTCTTTTTTTATACCTATTTTAAACGTGCTATCAGTTGCAATGTTTGGAAAAATCAAGATTATTGTGATAAATTACTCTTATTACGTCAGGCTATCTGACAAGATTAAAGATATAGGAGCATCAGATAATGCCGTCAGCAAATCAAAAACGTATGATTAAACATATTCATGAAACTGTGTTTGTACTGTTACATGATTATCACTTTGATGAAATCACTGTTCAAAAAATTTGCGATATTGCAGAGATTAACCGTAGTACGTTCTACAGATACTTTCAAGATAAATACGATTTACTCTACACCCTACCTGATTTCATTACTCAACAAATTATAGCTAAAGGTGACACGTCAGCCGATATTACAACACCAGAGTCGTTTGAAGATTTTATATACTTTATTGGCAATAATAAAAAGATTTTCAAGCATTTATTAGTATCATCACGTCAAGCTGATGTATTTAGAAGCTTAACCAATGTGAGTCGTGATATGATGTTAAACCCCTCAAATCACAAAGATGATCTACTCACTCAAAAGATTAGAGAAAGTAAACATCCTGAAATTGTGGCGGATTTTTATAGTAGTGGCGTAATAGAAGTGCTACGCCGTTGGGTCGAAAATGACTACAATTACAATGTTGAAGAAGTGTTTGAAACATTAAACAACGTGCTTGAAACATCTCTAAATTGCCATAATAAATAAAAGCAATCTCACACAAATCAGGCGTGAGATTGCTTTTTAATTGATTACTTCCGTTTTCTATCTCCTGTTGTTTTATAAACCATAAAGATACTATTAGCAACGATTAATAGTGCTAGTATGACCATTGGCCAAACACCTATATTAACCACATTGAATACAATAAGTATTATCATCAAAATAAGATTTATTGCATTTGAAATCAACAATGATCTATCCACTAAAATCACCTCTTACTATGTTATCCCCTGTTCTATTCAATTTAATTACAATTTTACGTCTACGTTTGAAAGTTTTGTTTTTTCACAAATTGATTACCTGCTAATTATGCTGTGCCGATAAGACGAGTAAGCAACATCGAACTTATTTAGTTTGAAATTGAAATAAAGTGAGCGGTTACTCAATGTTACCTTACTTCATTCTTCCTACGTGGCAGGCATAAAGCAATTATGATAGCTATAATGCCAATGACGGCAATGATATTAAACTGGATTGTAAAGCTTGAAATCGCATTTAACACAATACTTAAAATTGGTGCAATCGCTGTACCTAAAAATAAAATAAATGTATTAACTGATAAAAAGAAGCCTTGGTTACCATTCACGGTTAACCCTACTTTAGAAATCGTTGATGGGATTGCGAAGGCAATGCCACTTACAAATAGCACACTCCAAAAAATGAGTAATACGATATTCGTTGTCATAGACATCAAGATAAGCGAACCTGTGCTCACAATGAGTGCACCTAAGATAAGATTTTTAACGCCAATGCGGTCGCTAATACGCCCCGCTACAAGTGACAGTAGCATACCTATAATACCGAACAATTTAGCGTTAATCGCAGTCGTTTCATTTCCACCAATCGTATCGGACGTGACGTAATTGTTAAACACTGTATACATACTAATAAACATCGTTAATAAAGTTAGCGACACACCATAACATAGTAGCACTGCTTTATTTGTCTTAAAGTCACTAAAATTATTAAAGAATTTAAGTAATTGAATGTTTGGATTTTTCACTGGGCTTTCAGGAATTTGTTTAAGAATAACGAAAGCTAGGATAATATAAAGCACCGTTAACGTAAAATAAACCATGTGCCAATTAGAAAAGCCAACGATAATTTCACTTAAGTTTTGACCAATAATCCCGGATAGCATAAAACTTGTACTAATAAAGCTGATTGCGGTCATACGTTTGACTGGCGCGTAGGTTTCTGTGACATATGTGATAGATATGGGTGAAAAGGTAGCGGCAAATATGCCTTGTATGGCTCTTAAAATAACAAGTATCGTGAAAGAATGTACAAATCCTATAACTAAGCAAATAAGCACTAACCCACTAATACCAAATAATATAGTGCGAATACGTCCATATTTTTCTGAAATAGTACCATAAAACAAACAACTCACTGAGTATGTAATGGAAAATGCAACACCGTTTAACGTTGCAATTGATTGTGGAATTTTAAAGTCTTTCGCAAATTCTGCCGTTAACGGGATAGCAGTATACAAACTGCTCATAACGATAATTCCAGCAATAAAAAATATGGTTGTTATTTTGTTATAATTCATTGGTTTTTGGATAGACATTTTGCTTCTCCCTTCTTCAATGTTTTCTACAACATTTCTATTATGACACTTTCGACTACTTTTCAAAAGACCACTTAAAATTGACGAAATACTTTTAAAGTTCATGCATTTTATAAATTTATACATCACCCTTTTCAAAAACAAAAAATCTCTAATTCGAAACATTTCTATTGACTATTCATGAAATAAGGGCTACAATTCTAGTATAAATTTTATACCAATGGAGGTGACGTGTTGAAAATAGAATTAGGTTTGACTTCATTTGCAGACAATGGTGATATGGTGATGCCTGATGGTACACAACCCGCCGTGTCAAATGCGCAAAGAATTCGCGATATTGTTGAAGAAATTGAATTAGCAGATCAATTAGGTTTAGATATATATGGATTAGGAGAACATCATCGTCCTGATTATGCTGTATCAGATCCAGTCACTGTGCTTGCTGCTGCAGCATCGCGTACGAAGCATATTAAATTATCTTCAGCAGTAACTGTGTTATCATCAGATGACCCAGTACGTGTGTATCAACGCTATGCGACATTAGATGCTGTATCTAATGGGCGTGCTGAAATTATGATTGGTCGAGGGTCATTCATCGAATCTTTTCCATTATTCGGTTATAATTTAAATGACTACGAAGATTTATTTAATGAGAAATTGCAACTGTTATTACAGATTAACGAACATGAAGTCGTAAGTTGGGAAGGTAAGTTACGTCCAAGTTTCGACCCAACAGGTATATATCCTCGTGTCGAGCATGGTAAATTACCTATTTCCATTGCAACTGGTGGCACACCTGAATCCTCATTAAGAGCAGGTGCCTTTGGATTGCCGATTACGTATGCGATTATTGGTGGTAATCCTAGACGATTTACACGTAATATTGAGATTTATAAATCCGTTGCAGAATCATACGGTCATAATCCAGATGAATTATCTGTATCGGTGCACTCATGGGGCTACATCGCCGAAACTGATGAAGAAGCTAAGAAAGAATTCTTCCCTTCTTTGAAAGCACATCATGACATTTTAGGTCGTGAACGTGGTTGGCCTAGCTTTGATGAAAATATGTTGGAACGAGAAATAGGAAGTCACGGCGCAATCTACCTGGGTAGTCCTGAAACGGTTGCCCAAAAGATTATTGATACTGTGGAAACCTTAGGTCTTAACCGTTTCATGATTCATACACCTGTAGGCTCAATGCCTCATGCGTATGTAATGAAATCAATCCGTCTATTTGGCGAACGCGTTAAACCTATTGTTGATAAATACTTTGAAAACAAATAAAAAGGAGATTTTTAAATTATGATTTTACGTTATGCTGCAAACTTAAAACTTGCTAAAGAATTATACACTGCTTCAAAACCTAAATTAAAAGGTGACCAAGAAATGAAAGATACATTCCAAAATGTATTTGGTTTACCAGAAAGTTCAGTTAAATTAGCTGGTACTGTAGAAGCTGCTGCTGCTGCTTTTTATGCTGCAAGTTTCTTAAACAAAAACTTATCACGTTTAGGTTCAATCGCTACTTTCGGTGTATTAGGCGTTGCTGCTTACAAACACTTTGAAGCTGGCCATGGTAAAGAAGGCGCTCAACACGCTTTAGACTTATTAGGCTTAGCTGCTTTAAGTTTCGCTGATACTTTCGATTGCGATAACAAATAATATCATTTAACTATATAATGCGAGAGCAAGGCGTGCGATGATAATCATCACACGCCTTGCTCTTTCATTGATCACTTTTCAAAAATTCTGGGAAAGTTTGTGGTTTATCATGAACAAGTTGTTCAAAGTCATCTGAATGTTGGTCAAGTAAACCTCTTGCGCCCGCATCGTACATTGACGCTAGCAATGCGCCAAATCCTTTCGGTTCATCGTACATTTCTGCAAATGTGTCAAAAGAAACAGGATCGTACGCAATCTTAGTCCCTGATGCTTCAGAAAGTATTGCTGCTAACTCTGTCATAGAATAACTATAACCTGATAGTAAATATCTCTGTCCAAACTTATCCGGTTGTTGTAATAACGCGACAATTCCTCTGGCAATATCGTCCCTTGAAATATAATTAATACGCCCTTCTCCTACTGGATAAATTAATTTATGCATTTTTGCAAGTTCTGGTAAATAAGGTTTCAACGGATCCATATACATCGCCATTCTGACATACGTATAATGTAAGCCACTAGAGGCTAGCAAACGCTCCGCATAGCCAAAGTATGGACTCATATGAAATGGATTATTATGTTGATCTGCATAATAACCAATAAACATGATGTGTGAAACGTTGGCTTCTTGAGCTGCACTAACTAAATTCTCGACTTCTGGAAGTCGTTTAAATGATGGATGAATGATACTTGGAATAAACACAACTGTATCAATACCTTTAAATGCCTCAACCATACTTTCTTTATTAAAATAATCTAACTCTCGAACATTAACTTTATCTTTCCAATGCGCTGGCATTTTATCTGGATTTCGTATACCAATATTGAAATCAGATAACTGTTCTTTAATGGCATGTTCCGTTATAAGTGAACCAAGATGGCCTGTTGCCCCAGTGAGTAAAATAGTCATATTTACCGCTTCTTTCTCTTTATATTTAAATAATCCTTATTTTATTATATTTCCTATAGTTATGATATTGCCTAAATAAGCTTTGTTATGCATAACCTTTTCCGAAAAATATTGAAGGACGCTATAGAATTTAATATTTTGAGCAAACTTGATCGTAGTTAAAGATATTTTTGCAACATCTCACGACTAATATGACAATATGAGATATCCTCTGGATGTTTATCGAGTCGGTCTTGATGTTCATCCGCACTTGGAACATAGTTATTTAAAGGTAATACTTCCACAGCAATACGCGACTTATCAGGTCGACTAGAAATGAAGTTTCGTGCTTCTTCAAGATGTTCCGCCTTCTCACTATATATCCCTGTACGATATTTTGGTCCTTCATCTACACCTTGTTTATTAATACTATACGGATCTATAATTTCGAAAAGGTAATTCATTAAATCAGTAATGGTTAATACCATAGGGTCAAACGTCGTTTTAACACATTCTGCATAACCGTCATATGTGTCACTCCGTTGCGGGGAGGTCCCATTTGCACGTCCCGCTTCGGTTGTTAAGACACCCGGCAATGTTTTAATAAATGCTTGAACACCCCACAAACATCCACCTGCAATATAAACTGTTTCCATCTCTAGCACCTCGTTTCTAATCTTAATTATAAAAAAATAGAAGGAACTTTGTTATCGTTTCCTTCTATTCCATCAAATTATTTTCTAACTAACGCAATGATTCCTGCAACAATAATTAAAATGCCTGATAAGTAACCAAAAAATCCTAATAAATATATATGAATAATTGCAGCAATAATGAGTATAATTCCAATTAAAATACGTCTTTTATTTATTAAACAACTCAGAGCTAAAGTAATAGCACATAAAATAATAGAACTAGTGGCTACAACAGTCATTAATCCTGTTAATTCAGAACCATACCTTCTATCATAGTCTGTAAGTATTAGCGCTATTAATCCTCCAATAATACCAAATATACTTCCTGTTATTCCTAAAATCATTTCTAAAATCCGATTCGTTGGTTTAGGTTTATTCATGTCTATATACGCCATTGTTGTCTCCTTCTTTATGCTGCATCATCTTCAGAAGTTACATCTTCTGAATGACTGTCTACTGATGGCTCATCAGAACCAGGTCCACTTGAATTGCCATCAGACTCTGATGCTTCATTGGCAGCTTCTTCAGCTTGTTGTTGTTCATATTCTTCTTGTGCCAATTGATCTTCATATGCTTGCATTGCTTTTTCATATTCCTTTTGTGCTTTTGCATTTTCTTTTTCATATAATGCTTCTACACGTGCCTCTAATTGATCATATTCAATTTCTAATACATCTTTAGAGACATGGTTCATCTTTTCCCCGTCAGTAAGTGAATTATATTCATCTACTAAGGCATTATACATATATGCTGGATACGTCACACCAACATCAGCTTGATCTGTATCTTTAGTTTTATTATTAGTGGTTGATTCTGACTCATCTTCAACATCAGTAGTTGAGTCAGCCGAAGTATCTTTGGTGCCATTTGAATTTTTAATTTCTGATTTATTGATAATCCATTGGCCTCTTATTTTATTGAAGTTAGGTACTGTATCTAACTCTAACGTGTATTGATCACTATCGGGTACATCATAGGTAATGTAACCTGAAGCCGTGTTATTATGATTCAATTGATGGCTGAACCCTTCATGCATGTCTTCGCTTCCATACCATTCTTCATAATTCTCATTATTCACTTTCATACTAAAATCTGTATTATCCATTAAAACTTGATCATCATTATTATTTCTAAATTTTATGTATACTCTCAAGGCTTTGCCATTTTCAGGCGCATTGTAGTCAGTGTAATGATCAATAAATTCCGCTTTAACAACTTTGATATCTACACCATCAGCATTCACAACTTGTCCTATTTTAAATTTCTTCATTTTGTCCGTAGCTTTTGCCTTGCTATTTGATTCTTCACCCTCAGCCTCATCCTTATTGTCGCTGAAAGAACATCCTCCTAAAAAATTAAAAATATAATACTTATAAAAAATAATCTTTTCATATTAGCCTCCTCATCTTTTTTGCAAATTAAAAGAATACTATTTACATATATTATTTTATATTTTAAAACTCAAAAAGCAATATATTTTTTATATTTAATTTAATTAATTTAGTAGATTAGTGCGTTACAAAATTTTGCAAACCAAAAATAGATGCTTATTCATAACTTTTTCAGAATTACTTTTTAGACTGATATTACAAATTGAGATAAAAGGAGTGTATAAGAATGACTAGCATCATATCATCAGTATTATTACTCATTGCAATGTTGAGTTTGGCCATAGCTTTTTTAACAGGCATATACGAAACACTTTCGTGGTTAAGGGACAAAGATTATTCCCCAAATTTTAAATTGCCTATATTATTCTTTTTATTATACGTGCTATTCTATATACCAACATTTATACTAATCAATTAAACATAAAGGTGGATTATATGAAATGATTCGTTAAACTTCCTCCACAATTACTAAAATTAAGTGTCTGGATATGATTACTAGAGAAATAGGAAGGGAGCGGGACAGAATTCTTTTGAATTCGTCGTCCCACCCCCGCTTGCTTTTCAACAAGTATGAAACTCTAAAGTTCTCTCTTAAAATTATTTTATCGCATCATTAACTATCGTTTTAAATGTACGTTGATCAATGCTATTGTTCTTCTCTTGTTGCGCAACAATACGTTGTTTAAATTGTTTTTTATCTTGTGCGACTTCGTTCAATATTTCAATTAAATGTTGTGGTTCACTTTGCTGAGTGATATTCTTTTCTGAAATAAATGCACGGCGATGTGCGGTTTCATCATAAGCTATAATCAATTGATTATTAAGCATTGCACGCTCAATGGCATTTACAATTTCGCCACCCTTATTGATATCTAAATAAACATCGCAAGTTGCGAATAAGTGATGAACTTTTTCTTGAGTAATGGTTGGATAGAGTTTAACGTTATCATATTTGCCTAAGTCCATTAACTTAGCTGACATTTCAGTAATCGCACCTATATGAAATTGATAATCTTTGCATTGCTGTATGATCTTTTCCAAATTCGGAATATCATCAGAATTTGTTAAATTGAGTATTTGTTTCGTATATTGATTGGATTTCTGATAATCATACACATAACCCGCTTCACGAATCAATGGACGGTAGTGTGATGCAATATTGGATGTAATATCTTCAAACTCTACACGATCTGGGATAATTACACTTGCATGAAAGCGCCCATTATCTAACAATAACTTCATATTTCCCGGGACATCTCCATGACTCTGTTCTTGCCAAAATAACACTGCATTTGCAATATGATTCGATTGGTATAATACAAAGAAAGGTGTCGCTAATGAATTAATAAAGACGTCTGATGTATCAACATCTAATTGTTCTAAGAAGAAGCTGATAAAGTCCTGTTTCGTCGCAAAGAAATGCGACTGACCTTGCCAATCTAAGACGATATCATTAGTGACAAAGTTCTCGTATAATACCTCATTGCCTTGTCGATCCACATACGTTTTCAAGATTGCCGTTTTATTTAAATCATATATCGTTTCCGCATATTTAAAGCCAGCTTTATTGTAAAAATCAACCGACCGCAGTTGACCATTTGTATCAAACCATTCTACAAAGTTTACGATTCTATTTTTAAAGTGTTCACGATAAAAGATACGACCTCGAACATGACCGTTATCTATAATTTCAGCTTGATCATGATTACCTTTAATTTCCCACAATGGTGGTACTTGAACTTCATTGAAAAAGGCTGCTTTATCACTATCCTTATGTTCGTAATTTGCAAAAAATTGATAAGGTGATATAAAGCCGTCAGGTAAAAAACCATCATCGTCCATCACAATAGTTTGATGCTGAAATCCTGCAAGTTGAAGTGATTGTTGAAGTTTTTGTGATGCTTCATCATATTTTTCAAATAAATTAATCATATAGCACCTCATCGATTAAATTTTGCCATTTTTGCGTAATATACTCGGTTTTAAATGGTTCTGCTATAGTATACGACGTATCATGTGGTTGCTTAGGTCCATCATTAAAATACTGCACGATTTTCTCAGCCATATGATCAGTAATAACCTCGATATCTTGGTTATCCCTATCGATAGGAATGAGGTAGCCATTTTCACCATGCTTAATAAAGGTTGGATTACCATAATTCACATCAAACCCTATCATTCCAAGTCCTGAACCTACCGCTTCCATTAGCGTTAAGCCAAAGCCTTCGCTTGTTGATGCCGACATAAACAAATCATAGTTGGCATAGATATCATCTAATTTCACATGCCCTTTTAGCTGAATATAATCTTGCGCTTGATGTTCCGTAATAATGTCTTCAATCTTCGTTCTTTCGTTTCCATGACCATATATATCAAATGTTAACTGTGGTACCTCTTTTTTAGCTTTAATGACCGCTAGCGCTATCCAATCTACATGCTTTTCACTCGCTAATCTTGAAGCTGTAAGCATTGAATATGGCTTTCTCTCCGTCTTTGGATAACTCAATTGATGTAAGCTACCAACAGGTATGGTACGAACACGAGGTTGATGTGCGGTATAGGTTTCGAATTGTTCTGTTAGAATCCGGTTTTGTAGGTCTGTTGCTGTAATGTAAAAATCAATATAAGGTGCTTGCGTAAAAACATATTCATAATAATTATTCCACAAAATATAACGGTCATCTGTAGCATTGTCACTATAATGTTCTGCATGCACAACGATGCCGACTTTACTTTGTCCTTTATGTTCCAAAATCGCTTGCCCCACTTCAGTTGAGCGATCGATAATGACAACATCATTCGCGCTTAAGTTTAATTTCTCCATGAAATAAGCTACAAACGCTTGTTTACTGTATAAACGTGCATCATCAAATATATACACACTGGATTCTCCGTCAATATGTTCCTTATAAGCAATAGAACCATCTTCATTATAAAACTGTCTCTTATATAACTTGGCACGATTTTCATAAGGTGCATAATACTCTGAGAATGTACGTACATAGCTATAGTAATCCTTTCGCACTAACATACCGTTAATGACAAATTCTGCACGATCGACAATTGTGTCATTTTCATTTTTTAAATAACAAGTCACATATGAATTATCATTTCCAATGTATAAACGAATTGTCTTACCCGTGATGGTTTGGGCAGTGACAGGATTACCTAAATCGTTAATCAAATCATCAATGGTATACGTTGTTGGTGCAATGGGAATATCACTAAAATATTGATACAACCATATCACTTCATCATCTTTAAACCCGATATTGGCTGTTAACGTTTGAATATTTTCTGCGGAAATAAAGTCCAAAAAAATAAATTTAGCTGGTTGATTGACCGCTCTTAATAATTTAGCACGATAAGCTTGAGCATATTCTACACCACTGCTCGCCCATCCAATGCCAAAATTGATATTGTATATTGTCACTTATGAACACCTCATTTTAAGGGAAATGTACTACTAAATCTTGCTCTTTATCAAACGTTAAAATACTTAAGCATAAATTACGAATGATTCCTCGTTTAATATTAATCAGCATCATGTCATAGGTTTCTAGCGCTACTTTATGATACTCGAAAATCGCATTACGTTGACCATTTTGTCGGTTATTGACACTCGCTTTAAGTTGTTGCAGTTGATCAACTTGACTGATCCATTCAGCATCGATTGCTTTTAATATCGCTTTTTGTTGAAAACGTAATTTAAAATAATCATTACCTGCAATTTCCATATTATATTTTAGTTGCTTGTTGAATTGTTGTATTAAATAATCGATGGTTTGGTCACGGGTTTGGATATGTTGGCTAATTGATGTGTCATGGAAACTAAAACTCAATTGCTCATATATATAACGCACAATGTCATCTTCTGTATCAATTCCCCTTGTTCTCAAATCATAGTCAAAGACATCACGCGCTAATGTATCATAGTCAAATCCACTAAAGTCAGATGTTTCAAGGATACGATTGCGTTCTTCATACACACGATCACGTTGAATACCAATACTTTTTTCAAATTCATTCGCCATCTCACGTGCCATCATTGCAGTTTCTTCAGATACACGTTGTGCTTTCGTAACGATGCCCCTCACTTTATTTCTGAAAAAGGGACTATTTTGTAATTTCACTGAATCAATGTTTCTTAGTTTCTCATTTTCAGCTAACTTCGACTTACTCCATCGTTTAACAATATAGTCATCTAATGACACATATATCTGTGAAACGCCTGGATCACCTTGGCGACCTGAGCGTCCACGTAATTGTCTATCAACTCTACTATTCTCCATATGTTCATTGATAATCACAGCTAAACCGCCGAGTTCATGTACGCCGTCACCAAGTTTAATATCTGTACCTCGTCCTGCCATACTCGTTGATACTGTAACAGCACCAAGTTGTCCTGCCTCAGCAATCATTTGTGCCTCTTTGGCAACATTTTGTGCAATCAATAGATTATTAGGAATATTTTGTTTAAACAATTGTGCTGAGAAATATTCAGCCGCTTCTGCAGTTCTTGTAATTAAGAGTACCGGCTGTTTAGTAGCATGAATATTGACTATATTTTCAAGTATCGCCTTATTCTTATCTTCGGATTTCGCATAGACACGATCTTCTTTATCATTACGTATAATCGGATTGTTTGTTGGAATTTCTACCACTAATTTAGAATACAAATCGAAGAATTCCTTTTCACCTAACTTGCCCGTTCCCGTCATTCCTGAAAATTGATGAAATAACTTAAATAAATTTTGGAACGTAATTGTCGCCATGACACTTAAATCTTGTGATAAATCTACAGATTCTTTCGCTTCAATAGCTTGATGTAGACCAGATTGTAGTTTCGTACCTGGCAACATTCGTCCTGTAATACGGTCAATCAGTACAACTTCACCATTGTATATAAAGTAATCCAAATTATCTTTAAATAAATATTTCGCACGTAATGATAAATTGATGATACGTACTAAATCAAAATGTTGTGGTAGATAGATATTATTCACTTTAAAATAATGATTCGCTACATCAATACCTTTATCTGTAAGCCACACTTCTTTTTTGTTTAATTTTACTTTGAAGTGCTTATCCTCGATTAACGTTTCTACAAACATTTTTACAATGTGAAATAAATTTGATTGGACACGTGGCGCACCAGAAATGACTAGCGGTGTTTGTGCAGCATCCAATATAATAGAATCTACTTCATCAATAATCGCAAAGTTTAATTCAGGTAAATATTTAGCGTTAATATGATCTGCTAGATTATCAAATAAATAATCAAATCCTAAACGGCCATTCGTAGTATAAATAATGTCATGATGATATAATGCTTGCTTTTCATTATCGGCATAGTCATAGTCAGGACTATCAACAAATCCAAGTGACGCTGTTAAACCTAACCATTCATACAACGGTCTCATTTCTTGAAAGTCACGATTAGCTAAATAATCATTCGTGGTAATTAGAAACGCACTTTTACCAGTGAGCGCGTTTAAATAGAGTGGCATAGTTGCTGTTAATGTCTTACCTTCTCCAGTTTGCATTTCTGCAATATTACCTTGATGCATAACAATCGCACCCATCACTTGAACATCTTTCGGATACATACCTAACACACGTTTCGATGCTTCACGAATCGTTGCGTACGCTTCAGGTAACAATTTATTTAAAGTCGTTTCATTATTAGCCAAACGTTGTTTAAACTCATCCGTCTTAGCTTGTAATGCTTCATCTGAAGATCGACGCATTTGTTCACTTAATCGATTGACTGCTGTCAATTGCTTCTGTAACCGTTGCAAACGCATTGAATTAATCACGTTACTTACACGACTAGTCATTTTGACCACCTCTCATATCGCTTCTTACGCCAAATATGACCCGATTTAATACGTCTAAATTCACTTTACTATCTACAATCTCATGCGCTACAGTATCCGCTTTATCGATTTCTTGAATTTTAATATTTTTGAAAAAGAGATGCGACAAACCAGCATTAATTAATTCAATTTTATAAGCATAAGCTTCATCAGGAAATTGAAATGTAGTATCACTGTGTTTAATAATTAAGTACGAATGTTCAGTATCATTTTTACGATAAAATGTCATCTTAATATAGGCACTTCCTTGTGGCTGCGCATCAAAGTTCAACAATACATTATAGTGATACCCCTTTTTCAAAATAGGAAGTGAGGGCACAGTCTTATGTTCGCTAAATGTGGTTAACATATGCCAATCATGTATCACAGTTCCTGACGGCATTAACGGATTATTAAATTCTGTCCCCTCATCTTGAAAGCGCAGTTTCGTCCCATACATAAACGTTCCCGTATTAATATGACGCCACAATAATGTGTAACTATTTAATACTGACATTGCTATCTCTCCCGAATTGATCTTTTAGAATAATGTTATAAAAATTGACAAACCAGCTAGTAATGGTAGGTGAATCATCATTATGTCGTCCTGGTACACCACGGCTCATCATATGTGCACCTTGTTTTTCCAATACTTGTGATACATTTTGGAAGGCTTTGGCGTCGTAATCATCATTGTGCATGTATGCAATAGCAAAGATTGTATGCGATAAATGACTCGCTTTTAATTTGTCCCAAAATCGTGTATCCAAGCGTTGAATGTTTGGCATTGCGTTATCTCTTTCATTCGCTAGTAAAACATCATTCGCTGTTCCAAATTCATTAGGCCGTAACAATTTCATATTATCTGCTATCGTTCCAATATTTAACAATGGTTTCCCTACTACAACTGCAGCTGGTTCTAATTGAGCTGCATAGTATAAGGCCCCAAATGACCCCATCGATAGTCCTGATAGTATGAGCTCATCATGTTTAAAACCTAGAAAGTCTAAGGCATGGCGTATTACGTCGATGACCCCTTGTTCAAATGTTTCGGATCCAAGGTAAAATGAACCACCTTCAAGTCGAGGATCTCCAATTAAAATAAATGGCGCGTCCATCTTATTCATCATAAAATAACCTTCAAATCCTTCAGCAGGTCGATAACCACTAAAATACACATTGAGCGGTGGTTTCATATCACCTGGATTGAAATAATGAATAAACTCATCTCGTTTCTCATCAGCAAAACGTTGTCCACCCATAATAAATTGTCCCATTTCTAATCGTGACCAACGTTTATGAATCGCACCAATACGTAACTTACCTTTACCTTTTGCTTTAAGCGATACACTTATATTGGCTTGTTCTGACCACATTGGCATTTGAATAGGTTGTGTTAAATCGTGCTGTAGATAACGTAAGGTCACATCTGGAAAGTTTGCGGACCATACTGGGGTTAGTCTAAAGGTATATTCAATTTCGACATCCCCATCAATCACATACTCCGGCCAAATTTCATTAACGATGTTCTTATCATTAACTAAATTTTGCGTCCACGTAACTAAAGGTTTAAAAGCGTCACCAAAGTCTCCTTCTAGAACGAGATATTTATTTCCTTCATATTCATACGTTCCTTGAAAATTTGGATTAACCATCGTTTTAATTGGTGATATCCTATCACCATATTGCCCAGGAAATGTCACAGCTAACAATTTATGATGTAGCTCTTCCTCAGTTTGATAATTAAGTTTCTTTACAAATTTGTGTTGGATTAATGGCTCATCATCATATTTTGGAGACCACATTTGTGCATCAATGACCGTATTATGTGGTGTTGTGACGATTTGTAATAAATCCATTAACTCAGGTGAGTAAGCACTTTGTACAAATACTAAATCAAAGTTACCAAACGTTTCTATAATACTTTTCACGGCCTCGATATAACCACTATCGAATGTGAATAATGCATCATCTAGATAATCCCATTCAACACCTTTTTTACTATCAAATAATGGTTCTAAATCTTGCCCACCCACTTGTAAAATTCTAAATTTACGTGCCATGCATTTCACCTTCAATCAAACGATGTAATCGTTGAATAATCTTTTCTGAACTAAATTCATTACTCAACTTTATAGAATGCGCAAATGAATAGTTCCAATTCTTTAAATTGACTAAGAAATAATCTAAAGCTGTACTCAATTGTTGAATCTCTTCAATGACTAAACCATTTAACTTATGATCAACATAATCCGTTTCTCGCATATTTATTTGAGGTACACCCGCACTAATACTTGAAATTTGTAAATATAAATCCGGTTCTCGATTTAAATCTACAATCACTCTCAATTGTGACATTTCTTTGATTAAATCTTCTTCGAAAGGCACATAAATCAACTTAACCTTTTCCACTTCGTCTTCAACTAACTCCGTTTGTAATATATCTTGAACCTCTGGCGAGAATGACTCAGTCTCTGTATTTAATACTTTATTTAATTGTTGAATCTCATCTTTGAACCATTGTGGTATATCACTTTCAACTGAACGCGTTAATACATGTAGCATTGTTTGCTCATGTTGATTAATATATTGACTCAGTTGATCCATAACTGAGCGTAAGTCGTTATCTTTAAGTTCACCTAACCAAACACCAATATTTGTTTCATATAATTGACTACTCATATTAGGTAATATTTGTGCATCAAAGGGTGTCACACGCATTGTTTCAAAAGGTAAATAGTTAGGATTTTGAGCTATAAATTGATCTAACAATATCGTGTTCTCTTGCGTATCCACGATACAGTGATTCGCTTTACCAATCGTCTCTAATAATGCAACATTGATCATTTTATTTCTCTGCTTAAATATCGAAAAACACATATTCTCTGGTTTAAATGTATCTATCATTAAATGATTATGTCGTTCATCTGCAGCAATAATTATTTTATCGTCATCTGCTAACGTCGACATATGATATTGCTGTAATTTTTCATGGATAAGTTCATCCATATTTTTATACGCTTTCTTTTGAAAATGATCATCAAATTCTGATTGAATCGCTACCCTCTGCGTCGTAAAATTTTGAACCATCATACATTGACCGTCTACATTTAAATAATATCTATTCACAGGTACTTGCGCCTCATTGTATGTCTCAATAGCTGACACAAACCCTCTGTCATCAAATATAAATTTACGACTGAGCCTATTCTCTTCATATGCTTCGATATAGAGTAGATAGCCTTCTTGACTAAAAATAATTTTGGAAAATTGATTATCACCTGTAATAGCTATCACTTGATAAGGTGTATAGATAAATTCCGTATCCTCAGGCCAAGATAACGTTCTAAAATCAATCGCTATAGGTGTGAGATACGTCGCCCCTTGTATGTCATCAAACAGAGACCAGTAATTGATTTCATAAAGTTCATGACGATGTAAAAACAGACGCAACATAGGATTATAATTTAAGATGATTGTATTAAATGATTCATCATTTTTATGGTGCATTGACATTAAACTTACCATGTCATCAAATTCTGTCGTTTTTCTTTTTTTATAAAAGGGCTCAACAGCGCTATCCCACCAATTGTTCGAATCATACCATGCAGGTATAAACTGTTTCATAATTATCCCCTACCAATATTTATTCAAGATTTGCTTGTAACGATCAAAGTATAAATAGGTGCGAATCGTCTCACCAATATTAATACTGATATAAACTAAAATAATTAATTGCATTGAAAAGTAAATTTCTGTGGATAGATTAGGCACTAACAATGTTGAATATAATGGCACTGCTAAAATCAGAGCAACTAATATGGCGCCAGTCCAACATACCTTTCTTGCTTTACTATTTAAATATTGTTCTGTCTCACGACCCGGACGTATAGCATCAAAATAATTTCCATTCTTTAGAAATTCATTTGCTTTTTTCTTAGTGTTAATTAAGAAACGTGACAGCAAGTAACTTAGTACGATTTGTAACACAATATAAAACGTAATGCCGATTGGACTAGCAAAACTTAAAAATTCTAAACTTGCATTAGTACCAAATAATGATGCTATTAAATGAATCAAGTTATTAAGCAATACATAAACTGATAAACTGATCATAATTGAAATACTCCCAGCCGGATTCAATTTCCATGATAAATACGTCGGTGTCTTCTGCGTCGTGTTATTCATCATGTCTTTATAAGGAAGTCGATATTCCGATAACTCAATAAATAATAAAACGAGTAATGCAACGATTAATGTCACAATAACTAATATGAGTAACACGACACTTACGTTAAGTTTGAAAAAATGTTGATTGTTAAATAAAGACTTAATCAAACTCGTTAATACAATAGGCATAGGTCCACAGATACCATATGTGATGTTTTGATCAGCTAACCAAACCAATAACATTGTCCCTGTAACAAGAACTAGCATAAGTAACATGACATTTGAATCTTTAATAAAGTTATTATGAATATACGTATTGATTACAAAATAACTTTGAAATATCGCAAACACTATCGTTATAATTCTTTCCTTGTAATGCTTTTCAGAACGTGTTTGTTTCGTAGCTTGATCCAAATTTCGATAATTCAATAGCATAATGATAACTAGCGACGTTAACCAAGGACCAAGACCTAATGAGAACACATTTAACATATGAAGATCTCCACCCACATTCGAAACCGCTAATTTAAAAAATGTGTCTTTATTATCATATACATCATTCGAACCTACGATTGAAATATGACTCCCGAAAATGTAGACAACCAATATAAAACAGGTAAATACAATCCTCTTATATAAAACCTTATATTCACGATTTTTTATCATAATTCCACCTAAAATTTTAAAAATAAAGTTTTTTACATTATATCAAAGAGGCTAAAGATATTAATTAGTTTGGTTTATACATACATTATTCCAACCAATAATTATACTTTAGCCTCTTTTTTTAAGGATAGACAATCACCTTATTAACAAGTGATTATTTTACAAATCTATCTCCCTAATGAAATAGTTTATTGTTCTGATCCTTTATTCTTTTTATCTTTCTTATTTTTACGAGAATTTCTAACTAATCCTAACCCCGCTAACATTGCTGCAACTGCTGATAATAATCCAGTCGAATTAGATTCCTTACCACCTGTTTCTGGCAAGTCGTCTTTAGCATCATGTTGTTGTGCGTTGCTATGCATTTGTGAGTCATTGTTACTTTGTGATTCCGAAGTACTTAGCGACGTACGGCCTGTTTCACTTTCTGATGTTGATGTTGAATGACTTAGTGATGTGCTTGGATTTGTCGATGTGCTCGTGCTTGTTGATGTTGAGCCACTTGTTGATGTACTTGTACTTGTTGATGTGCTCGTGCTTGTTGATGTACTTGGACTTGTTGACGTGCTTGAACTTCCTGATGTTGAATCACTTGATGATGTACTTGGACTTGTTGACGTACTTGAACTTCCTGATGTTGAGCCACTTGTTGACGTACTTGCACTTGTTGACGTGCTTGAACTTCCTGATGTTGAATCACTTGATGATGTACTTGTACTTGTTGACGTACTTGAACTTCCTGATGTTGAGCCACTTGTTGACGTACTTGCACTTGTTGACGTGCTTGAACTTCCTGATGTTGAATCACTTGCTGATGCACTTGTACTTGTTGATGTGCTCGTGCTTCCTGATGCTGAGGCACTCAATGATGTGCTTGCACTTGTTGAATCACTCATGCTTGTTGATGTTGAGTCACTTGCTGATGCACTTGTACTTGTTGACGTGCTCATGCTTCCTGATGTTGACTCACTTGCTAATGCACTTGTACTTGTTGATGCGCTCATGCTTCCTGATGTTGAATCACTTGCTGATGCACTCATGCTTGTCGAAATACTTAATGATGTGCTTGTTGATTCAGAAGCAATGTATGATGGTAAATCAAATTCTGGCAATGAATGGCTTTCAGGTTTACCCATACTAAATGATATCGATGTGCTTGAATTATCTGAATTACTTGCACTTGTTGAATCACTCACACTTGTTGATGCTGATGCACTATCTGACGTACTTGCACTTGTTGAGTCACTCACACTTGTTGACGTTGATGCACTCAATGATGTGCTTGCACTTGTTGAGTCGCTCACGCTCGTTGATGTCGATGCACTAACTGATGTGCTTGCACTCGTTGAATCGCTCACACTTGTTGACGTTGACGCACTTTCTGACGTACTTGTGCTTGTTGAGCCGCTCACACTTGTTGACGTTGACGCACTTTCTGACGTACTTGTGCTTGTTGAGCCGCTCACACTTGTTGATGTTGATGCACTATCTGATGTACTTGTGCTTGTTGAGTCACTTACGCTTGTTGATGTTGACGCACTATCTGATGTGCTTGTACTTGTTGAATCACTCACGCTTGTTGATGTTGATGCACTATCTGATGTGCTTGTGCTTGTTGAATCGCTCACACTTGTTGATGTTGATGCACTATCTGATGTGCTTGTGCTTGTTGAATCGCTCACACTTGTTGATGTTGACGCACTTTCTGATGTGCTTGTGCTTAATGAGTCACTCGTGCTCGTTGATGTCGATGCACTATCTGATGTACTTGTGCTCGTTGAGTCGCTCACACTTGTTGATGTTGATGTACTATCTGACGTGCTTTCACTTGTTGAGTCACTTGCACTCGTTGATGTTGATGCACTNNATGCACTCAATGATGTGCTTGTTGAATCACTCATGCTTGTTGATGTTGACGCACTTTCTGAGGTGCTTTCACTTAATGAGTCTGAAAGACTCGCACTTTCTGAGCCACTTAATGATGTGCTCATACTTGTTGAGTCACTCACACTTGTTGACGTTGATGCACTCAATGATGTGCTTGCACTTGTTGAGTCGCTCACGCTCGTTGATGTCGATGCACTAACTGATGTGCTTGCACTCGTTGAGTCGCTCACACTTGTTGACGTTGACGCACTTTCTGACGTACTTGTGCTTGTTGAGTCGCTCACACTTGTTGATGTTGATGCACTATCTGATGTACTTGTGCTTGTTGAGTCGCTCACGCTTGTTGATGCCGATTCACTTAATGATGTGCTCATAC
>NZ_JAFENV010000034.1:72003-72319 GCF_016892225.1 Staphylococcus sp. GDY8P47P
CTCAATGATGTACTTGTACTTGTTGAATCACTCACGCTTGTTGATGTTGATGCACTATCTGATGTGCTTTCGCTTAATGAGTCTGAAAGACTCTCGCTTTCTGATCCACTTAATGACGTGCTCTCACTTGTTGAGTCACTCACACTCGTTGATGTTGACTCACTTAATGATGTACTTGCACTTGTTGAGTCGCTCACGCTTGTTGATGCTGATGCACTTAATGATGTACTTGTACTTGTTGAATCGCTCACGCTTGCTGATGTTGATGCACTCAATGATGTGCTTGTAATGGTTGAATCACTCACGCTTGTTGATG
>NZ_JAFENV010000035.1:0-26371 GCF_016892225.1 Staphylococcus sp. GDY8P47P
TAAGGGACAGAGGAAGAAATAAATTTTGTGAAAATCGTATTTCTTCCTCTGTCCCTTACTATTTTTATATTATTTTTCTGCTACGTGATACATTGTCTTTGCGTAAAATGTGTCATTCGCTTTTAAAATAGATTGTGCTTTATTACCATACACATTAATATCATTAGGTAAAAATTGTGTTTCTAGAGATACACCTGAGTGCGCTTTATAAATATTAAAATCACTATCCCAACTTGTCGTATCATTAAACGTAAAGATGACGACATTCGGCATTGTTGTAGTAACATCTAATAAGAACTCATCATTCTCAATGAAAAATTGCTTGTTTCCAACATCGAATGGATGATCCAACCCATTTCTTGCACCAACCTGTTCTTTCAATTGGGCATTGTCTGAGTTAAAAATATCACTAAACGAAATGCAATTTGATTTAAATATTGTTACTAAATCAATTGGACTTGTGCTTGTAATTAAATTATGACTGTCAACTGGATACATATTTAATTGTTCACTCTTAATCTTGTGATTATCTATAACATTGTTATCTCTATTTAAATTGAAATAGACGTGATTCGTTGGATTAAATAGTGTATCTTGATTCGATTGTGCCTCATATTCTACTGTCCATCGGTGTTCTACATCATATGTGTGAATCACTTTAATAAACATATCTCCTGGGTACCCATCTTCCATAGACTTAAGTTGAACAGTAAAGGTAATCTTTATATTTGTAATGTTATCTTGGATGTCGTAATTAAAAAGTCTTTGATCTAAACCATTACTGCCACCATGAAGGTGATGCAGGTGATTATTCGCTTCAAGTTGATATGTTTCACCATTTAAATTAAAGCTGGCATTACCAATACGACCTGCATAGCGACCAATTGTAGCACCAAAATGAAAAGGATTAGATGGATAAAATTCATCCGCTTCAACTTTATTGCCTAAAACGATGTTGTTATCATGGTATTTCCACGAAACGACGCGCGCACCAAAGTTGGTGAATACAATATTCGTTTCATCGTTATCAATTTTGATTAAGTCAATACCATGTCTTTGCTTTTCTACTTCAACTATCATTACTTACGTCTCCCTCTTAAACACGCTTAATCAGGTTCTGTTCGGTAATATCATAACGCATACACCAATCACACAGATGCATGCCCCAATTAGATCATACTTATCAGGTGCTTGTTTATCGACAATGTATGCCCATATTAAGCTCATTACAATAAACACGCCACCATAAGCAGCATAAACACGACCGAAAGTTGGAAACGACTGGAATGTTGCAATGACACCATACATCATTAATATAACGCCACCAATAAATCCCAACCAACTTGATTGTCCTTCCCTTAACCACAACCAAATTAGATAGCCACCACCAATTTCACAGAGACCTGCTAATAAAAAGATAAAGATTGAATAAAGCATAGAAATGACCTCCAACGATTACTAAAGTTAGCCTCATTGTATCAATCCAATCATACCTTTATCTATTTAAATTTTAAGCACTGACTTTTCCACATACATATTGTTACACTTTTTTTATTAATATTCCATAGATTTTATATAAATTAAAAAATGAAAACGCTATCTATTAGAAATTTAATAGATAGCGTTTAATGGCTATTTTATTCATCATGCAACTTACATAAGTGCTTCGTCTTAACTTTGACAATAAGCAATAGAATGACACTATATATGAGTGCTATGATAGCGACTAAAGGGAAACGATGCATGGCGAATTCAATAATGACATCAATCACACTCACAATGCTTAATCCTATCATTATCCAATTAAAATTTGTCGCATGGACATTTAATATGACAAATTTTTGTTGTTCATCAGCATATCTATAATTGGGGATTAAATTCAATATGCCTCTTGGTGTAGCGCCACGATTCTCTAAGTTTGGTGTGTTCATATCTGTATATTTAATACGTTTATCATCAAACATACATAATGCAACTATGACACCGACACCAATGATTAGCCAACTTGGTTTAAATACCCACTCATAATGATTCGTATGATTAAGGTTCGGCGTTAAAATATTAGCGACAACAATGATATATATTATCCATACGGTGAGATAAATAATTCTTTTTAATTTGGAATAATGATTCAGTTTTGATTTGTCACTAAAATCATGTACATAAATATGAATGTCCTCTACGGTTTCTGAATGAATCGTTAATTTACACACGATAACGATTAAAAGAAATACACTACCAATAAAAAATGGTGAAAGAAACTCACGTTGCAAATCATTAAACATTGCGAATATAGCAATAGCGCATAAGAAATTTAAACTTACAATGCCAAGTTTTGCTTTCAATGTTATGATTTGTTCTTTCAAAGCGTCATTATCTTTAATCTTCCTCAACCTCCCAGAATAAATCATTTAAAGTCACTTCTAGTGTTTTAGCGATATTAATACATAATTTTAATGACGGATTATATTTGTCATTCTCTATCATATTGATGGTTTGACGTGATACACCAACCGAACGTGCAAGTTCTAGTTGAGAGATTTTCTTTACACCTCGATATACTTTCACTTTATTCATTGTTCCACACTTCTTTCAACATCCCATATTCATCATCATAACGATTTAACAGGCTAATAGTCAATTATATATGACATAGATATTAAGTCATTTCATTATTCGTTCACTTCAATTATAATGGCTATCATAATATATTGTCATTGTGTTATACCAGTCAAAACTTTAGCTTCATGATATACATGCATTTATTATTACAAGAAGAAGGTGAATTTGTGGATTTTGTATCAAAACCGACGATAGAAACTGCTAAAGCGTTACTCGGTGTCAAAGTCATCTATCAGGACGAATTTCAAATGTATAGTGGCTATATAGTCGAAACTGAGGCTTATTTAGGATTTTCAGATCGTGCTGCTCACGGGTTTGGCGGGAGACAAACACCGAAAGTAACGTCACTATACAAAAAAGGTGGTACCATTTATGGACATGTGATGCATACGCACTTATTGATAAACTTCGTAACACGAAATGAAGGTGTCCCTGAAGGTGTATTGATTCGTGCTATTGAACCTTTAGACGGCATTGAAGCGATGAAGCAGAATCGTAATAAATCAGGATATGACTTAACGAATGGTCCGGGTAAATGGACAAAGGCCTTTAATATCCCTAGGGCAATTGATGGTGCCACATTGAATGATTGTCGTTTATCTATAGATACGAAACATCGTAAATACCCAAGAGACATTGTGGAAAGTGCTCGAATTGGCATACCCAATAAAGGCGATTGGACAACTAAACCGTTACGATACACCGTCAAAGGCAACCCTTTCGTTTCTCATATGCGTAAATCAGACTGTTCCAACCCCGATGAAACTTGGAAATAAATAAAGCTAATACGCATTATTTTGCTCTAGAAATGTGACTTGTACGTCAGATTCTAGAGCATTTTTACAAAATAATATTAATTGTAATCACTTTAAAAATTAATATTAGGATTATTTTTTTATACTTTTTTAAACTTATTAAAAGTTCTTATTATACAAAATCATAATTACTATCCTAGAAATCTATATTTTTTATATGTATAATGTTATATATGGGGATTTATAGCGCTTACATCAAGTGCTATTTATTTTTTAAATCGTTTCTTAAGGGGGCTATAAAAATGGAATTAGATGCAGTCACAACATTATGTCTCGCCTGTCTGTTATTTTTATTAGGTGAATTTATCGTCAAACACGTTTCATTTTTACAAAGAATTTGTATACCACCTCCCGTAATAGGAGGCTTATTATTTGCAATTCTAGTTGCGATCTTAGATACATTCAATATTATTCAAATTAAATTAGATGCTAGCTTTATTCAAGATTTCTTCATGATGGTGTTCTTTACTACCATTGGCTTAGGTGCATCATTCAAATTATTTAAAATTGGTGGAAAAGTATTAATATTATATTTTGTATGCTGTGCGTTTCTAGCAATATGCCAAAACTTCATTGGTATCTCATTAGCTAAAGTATTACATATTAAACCATTATTAGGTTTAACTGCAGGTTCAATGTCAATGGAAGGTGGGCATGGTAATGCTGCCGCTTATGGTAAAACATTAGAAGAAAGTTTTAATATCGATTCAGCTGTTACAGCAGCACTTGCTGCAGCAACTTTAGGTTTAGTATTTGGCGGATTAGTGGGTGGACCTTTAGTAAAAGCACTCATTAAACGCTATAATTTAAAACCAGAAAATAGTGACGATACGTTTAAAGATTATAGTAAAGTTGAATCAAATGAAGTCCTGCACGGCAAATACGAACCAACGCAAGTATTCTTTATTCAATTAACCATTATTGCAGTATGTATGTCTGTAGGAACTTGGATAGGCGATCAATTTTCAAATTTAACTGGTCAAAGTTTACCTATGTATGTCGGTTCTATGTTTGTAGCCGTAGCAATTCGTAACATATCAGAATATGCGAACCTACAACTCATTGATTTAAAACTCAATGACCAAATTGGTGATGTGGCATTAGGATTATTCTTATCATTAGCATTGATGAGTATTCAACTTACGCAAGTATATTCTCTCGCATTACCACTTATCGCCATCGTCTTAGTCCAAGTGGTATTTATTTCGTTATTTGCATTCTTTATTTTATTTAGAGTGCTTGGTAAGGACTATGATGCTGCAGTCATGGCCGGTGGTTTTATTGGTCATGGTTTAGGTGCCACACCAAATGCAATGGCGAACCTAGATGTTATCACTAAGAAATATGGTAGTTCACCTAAATCCTATTTAGTCGTGCCAATTGTTGGCGCCTTCTTAATTGACCTAGCTGGCGTACCAATCGTCATGGGCTTTATGAATATTTTTGGAAATTAAAATTGATGTTTACACTATCTAAAAAGCAAGTTGAGCATTTGTACGCTCAACTTGCTTTTTTGTATTATCTGATATTAATTATTTTAGATTATCCTCGATGAATGTCTAAACCACGTTGGTCTATCCATGACATTAACTTCTGATCGAATACTAACTTACTTTGTTTTAATTCGCTAATATCTCTTGCATCTAACATCGTCATTATTGATTTCGTATGTGCAATAAATGATTCAACATATTCAATCGTTGTCGTAATGCCGCCATTTTCAACTTGGTTTAAAAATGGTCGAGACATCCCTACTGCTTTCGCACCTAAAGCCAAACTCTTAACGACATCTAATGGTGTTCGTACACCACCACTAGCAAAGACATTGAGTGAATCTTGATAAGCCGAACTTTCTAGTAAAGACTCAACGGTTGACTGTCCCCAATTTGCAAGATAGTCCATATCTTTGTTTGTGCGACGTTCATTTTCGATTGTGACAAAGTTCGTTCCACCTTTACCACTTACATCAACATAAGTCACACCTACATCAATTAAGTCTTTGTATAATTCTTTACTCATGCCGAAGCCAACTTCTTTAATAATGACCGGCACATCTACACGTTGAACGATAGAGGCTACATTATCTAACCATGTTGAAAATTCTCGATTTCCTTCAGGCATAACGAGTTCTTGCGGTGCATTAACATGTATTTGTAGCGCTTGAGCATCCAATAATTTCACCGCTTCAACTGCTTTATCTACAGGAACATCTGCACCAACATTACTAAAAATAGTACCTTCTGGGTTGGTTTGACGTGCAATACTAAACGATTCAGCCATTTTAGGATTTCTTAACGCAGCATGTGTTGACCCTACTGCCATCGCTAATCCAGTTTCTCGAGCCACGATTGCAAGTTTCTCATTAATTTGTTTCGTCCATTCACTACCACCAGTCATCGCATTAATATAAACTGGATACGTCATATCAAAATCCGTCGTGTGACTTGTTAAGTCCACATCATTTACATTAATACTAGGGATGGAATGATGTACAAATCGCATTCGATCAAAGTCTGATTGCGGTGCATCACTTTGAGCCATTGCTATTTCGACATGTTCATTTTTCCTCTGTTCTCTTTGAAAATCACTCATCTTTGTACCTACCTTTACTTTAAATAATAAAATTTCAAATTATATTAGAACCATTTTTTTCTTTTGAAAAAGATAATCAATGCGATAGCTATAATTAACATGACCACCATACAAATAGGATAACTATAGTGCCATTTAAGTTCTGGCATGTACTCGAAATTCATGCCATATACACCTGCAATAAATGTTAAAGGAGAGAAAATAACTGACACTAACGTAAGTACTTGCATAATACTGTTCATTCTAAATGATGAATAAGATTCGAAGTTCTCTCTTATTTCATTAGCCATCTCTTGTGATGTTCTGATGATATTATTCTGTTTAATAAGATGGTCGTCGATATGTTGAATATACATTGAATGCTTACTATCTACAATTAAATTACCTTCTGTTTTAATGGTATTTACCAATTCTTGCATAGGGAACAATACCCTCTTAATCTTGATTAAATCGGATTTAATTTGAAAGACATTATCCATAATCTTTTTACTTTGAGTGTCATCTACATGCGCGTCTTCAAAGTTATACGTTTTATCTTCAATTGTATATACGAACTCAAAATATTTATCTACCATCATATCTAATATATGTATCACTATATCTGCACAATCTAAGTCAGGATCATGGTGATGTGCGTTCATCTTTGCCACTTCATTTAATGATTCGAAATGTTTATGATGATACGTAACCAATACTTTCTCATTTAGAAATACATTCAAAGAGATTGGAGAAAAATCATCTCTGTACATGCTATGAAAGACTAAATATTGATATGATTCATAGGATTTATATTTTACACGTGGTACACCAGTAATTGCATCCTCTAACTCTAGATAGTTAAATTCAAATTGACTGACTAAGTAATCATTCTCTGCTTGTGTTGCATTTTCAAAATCGAACCAAACAATTGTTGCTGCTTCAGGAATATCGTCAACACTGTCAACTTGTGTAAGTGATTGATTTTTAGTTTGATATCGAATCGTCATTGTCATCGTTACATTTACCTCCTGCATGACCATACGTCTTTCATTCTACCATGAATTAAATCATGTGTATGTGTTAATTTTATTTAGTAAAATAGAAGCATCCATATATGAGTGAGGTCTGATAAGATGAGCAATCCATTAGTTATTAACAATGTTGTACATGCATCTCAAATTGATCATAACAATCATATGCATGATTCAGAATATAATAAAGCATTTAGTGCAGCTGTAAACGAATTTAATTACACACATGGACTTTCTTTAGAAGAACGCGAAATCCTTCATTACACAATGTTTACATTAGAAGAACATACGACGTATCTTGTAGAGTTGTCCCTTGATTCCACTTATCGAATCGAAGTTTATATTTATGACTATGACTATAAACGTGTGCATTTCTTTTTAATGCTTTATAACAATAAGGATGAGTTAGCTGCAACGAACGAAGTCATTATGATGGGGATTGATACTAACAAACGCAAATCAGCACCGTTTCCAACCGACTATCACCAAAATATTGCGCGTTATTATCAACAGCAAGGTACGATCGATTGGCCTAAACAATTGGGTCATCAAATTGGCATACCTAAAAAGGAGAACTAAAACATGGGACGAACATTCCGCAATCAACTATTAGAATTATTATATGATTTAAACGATGATTTAAAAGTAGATTTAATCGCACTCAATACGACAAAACAATTATTTATGAACGGTCCAAGTCAAGAATTACTGAAAAGAGCATTTAATATAAGTTATCATCAAGGACAAAAACAAGCGATTGAAGCTCTACGAAATATCACTGAAGCGGAAATTGATGATCAACACTTACAACATGTTGTGCATCGTTATATCAATGAATTCACGGATGATACTTCAAATTTAAATGCATTATCGGAACAACAACTGGCATCACAAACAGATTTAGCCCAAGTGATAGATAACCATTATCATCACTTAGGCCAAAAACAAATCACGACTCAAGTACAGCACTTGCTTAAACAGTATTAATGCACATAGATACGAATAATTTATGATATAGAAATAGAGGCGCGCATAGGACAACATTCTTTTTAAATTCGTCGTCCACTCCCATTCTGCTTTGTTTGTAAAATTGCTTGGTGAAACGCTCTTTGCTGGAGCCCCGCATGCAAAGCATACCAGTGCAAACGCATACTGAATTCGCTTGCCTTATTAATTCAGTCGATTACGACGCATTTGCTACGTTGCCCATATGATGTTGAGGATTTCAAACGCTAAACGTTATTCAATTTAATACCCATTATACGTCAATCGTTTTAGCGATTTGTTTAATTACTTTGTGAGATTCATGTATAGGAAATAATGGGAAATCATGGAACATTTTAGGATATTCAAAGAATTGAACAGATTGGCCATTGTCCTCCATATTATAGACAAAACGTTTCATATCTGGATAATAAATTTCTCTGCCACCACCAAATAGCACAACTGGTGGTAAATCTTGAAGTTGTCCATAAATAGGTGAAATTAATGGATTAGCCAAGGCTTCCCCTTGCGTCCATACATTGAATATGCGATGTAAACCATCTCTATTTACGAATCGATCTTTATTCATTAAGTCCTCAGTAATTTCTGGGTTAGTTAGCGTCGCATCTAACATTGGCGACAATAGATATACTTTATTAGGTAGTGGTTGCTTTTTAGCTATAAGTTGTTGAACGTAACTTAAAGCTAAAGCGCCTCCTGTACCATCGCCCATAATGACAATGTGTTTTGCATCTACTTCTTCTAATAAAGACTGATACACAGCATCTATCGCTTTAAATGTGTCATCAATATGGTGTTCTGGCGTTTTAGGATAAATAGGTAGTACGACTTCATACAATGTACTTAGCGTAAGTTTATCCATAAATCTCCAATGAAATGGAGAGGGTTGTAGTGTATTATAACCACCATGAATATAAAGTATTTTCTTTTTTGTTTCATGGCGGAAGTTGAATCTAAATACTTGCATCTCATCGAGTGACAACTTATCTAAATTAGACTTAACATTTAAACTTGAAGGTTGTTTATGTTTAGCTTGATTAATGTCTTTTCTCTTGTCCATAAACGTATCAAAATCCGAATCATTATCAAACAATATTGAGCGGTTGTGCAGTAAGTATCGATTGATGATTCGATTAACCATGTGTGATCTCATAAAATTCTACCTTCCTTAATTAATAATAAATTACTTAAACGTTATTACATTAAGCTCAAAAAACGATATAATTGAAATTATGTTCTAAAAATTCTCGATTAATTATTTAATATAATATTGTTATTTGCACATTAAATTCAGTATAAATTAGTCAAACTTAGAAAACAATGAATTATAGTAAAGGAGTTAGAAAAGTGTCAGAAAGAAAAACAATCCAATATGATGATAGACCACCTATTCATAATCAATATTATCCTCGTTCTCATCGTCACAATCGAAAAAGAAGATCTTGGGTGAGTTTGATGATTCAAATGATTATTTTCGTATTAGTAGCTATCACTGGTTATAGTATGTATAAACAGCCTATCTTCAATTTAGCCTTTGCCAACCAACCTATCAGTTATGCTCAAATCAAAGATTTTCAAAATACGGTTACACAAATAGGCGCACTTAACATTAATTTAAGTCAATTAACCAATTTAGAAGACATAGCTAATCGCCTTGTATTAGTATTTAATGTATTTTTTATTTTAGCAATTGTAAGTTTGATCATCACTGCTTTAACGATAATCTTTAATCGAACTTTACTAAAGATTTTTAATTTTATTATTATTTCTATTATGCTCATAATGTCCATCTATTTTGGTTATGCCATACAAGTAATTGGTCAACGTATTGCAGATAAATTACAAAGTTTTTCTTTGAATGTTTCAGCAAACCAAATTATTAATGAAGCTGACGCCATTCATAATGCGCTTATTTTATTAGTATGTAGTTTAGCCTTATTAATAATTAGTTTCTTTTTTAGAAATCGTAAAACAAATCATTACACTATTAAATAATCTCTCTTATGCCATTGTCGACGTTAAACTCAAGTCACAATGGCTTTTATTGTTGTAATAAAAAAAATATCGATCACACTTATCAAAGTGTACCGATACTTTAAAAATAATGTCCCCCAACATCATTTTATTTAAATTTTTTACTTTCCGCATGCATCATTCTTTCATGTTCTGCATCAGCGCCTTTTTTACCTTTTAAGAATAAACTTAAAACAAATGCTAAGAAAGCTAATCCAGTCGCAATCCAGAATGCATCGTTAATGCCTTCGATATATGCAAGCTGGTTAACATATTTCAAGATAGCTTGTAATGCTTCAGATTGACCGCCATATTGTGCCGCCATTTGACGTACATGATCTTGAATCACAGGGTTTGTTTTATCTAATTCATCTGCAAACGCACCAACATGATTTGTTGTTTGCGTTGTCATAACAGTAACAAGAATCGCCGTACCAATTGAACCTGCTAATTGTCTCATTGTATTAAGGAATGCATTACCGTGAGAGATTAGTCTTGGTGGCAGTGCGTTAATCGCTGCTGTCATAAGTGGCATCATAACGAATGCCATACCAAATGATCGAATAACATAAATACTCATAATATGAAGATATGATGTATCCATATTTAATTTTGTAAGTTCCCATGTTCCATAAGTCATTACTGCTATACCAAATAATGCTAATGGTTTTAAACCGATTGTATCAAGTAGCTTACCAGTAATTGGGCCTAAGATACCCATTACTAACGAACCAGGAAGTAATAATAATCCTGAATCTAGTGCTGAGAAGCCACGTAAGTTTTGTAAGTAAATTGGTAATAAAATCATACCACCGAATAAACTCATCATTACAACCATATTAATAATAGTTGTAAGTGTAAATGTTGATGATTTCAACACTTCAAGGTTTAACATTGGTGCTCTCATTGTTAATTCACGAATAACGAATGCAACAATAAATATTACACCAATAATAAACATAATTACAATTTCAGTTGAACCCCAGCCTTTATTTCCGGCTTCACTGAAACCATATAATAATGCACCAAATCCAATCGTACTATAAACAATACCTTGATAGTCGGCTCTTGGATTTGTTGTTTTTTGGTACAGTCTGAACCAGAAGTAACCAAAAATCATTGCTGCAATACCTAGGAAGAACATACCATAGAACATAACATTCCAATGATAGTTTTGTACGATATAACCTGATAACGTAGGTCCAATTGCTGGTGCCAATATCATTGCTATACCCATTGTTCCCATTGCAACCCCACGTTTTTCTGGTGGGAAGATTGTAACGATGACGTTAGAACCTAATGGCATTAATACACCAGCACCAATGGCTTGAAGTACACGTCCACCCATCATCATTGGGAAGTTATTCGAAAGTGCACAGACTAAAGACCCAATCGTGAATAATAAAAGTGCAATAATAAATAACTTACGATACGAATATTTATTAAATAAGAATGCACTAATCGGGATTAAAATACCATTAACTAACATGAAACCTGTCATCAACCATTGTCCAGTTGATGCCGAAATATTGAATTCTGTATTGATTTTAGGCAATGCAACGTTAAGTAATGTTTGGTTTAAGATGGCAATAAACATACCAAACAACATTGCAGCTAAAATTTTATTTCTTGTAATCCCTTTTCCAAACACAAAATCTTCTTTTTGTTTTTTGATGCGTTCGTTGACGCGTCCTTCTTGAGAAGCGGGATTAATCGGTTCATAAATTGAATCTTTTGGTAGATGTTGATTATTTACATCATCATCTTGTTTATCATCCTCAGTAGCATCATCAGAATAATGTAAGGAATGTGATGCTTGCTTTTGCTCAGGATGTATTTGCTCTGAGGCATGATCTTGTTGATCTTGTTCATTCTCGAAATGATCTTTGCGTTTATCATTTTCAATGTGTCGATCTTCTGTGTTTAAGTGACGAAATTGATGATCATCATGGTGAGCATCTTGCGTACGTTTTGACGCTTGATCTCGGTCTAAGTCACTGATTTTAAATTTAGATGGATTACTTTGACTTTTAGATTCTTCATTTACGTGTTGTCCCTTAGTTTGGTTCTTACGTTTCTTGCGTGATTTCAACACAAGAACGTTAACTAAACCAACTAAAATGACCGCTAAAACAATATATCCAACAATGAAGGTCGTTGTCATTCTATGACCCCCTTAGTTTTTATGAATTTTAACTTCAGCGTTCATTCCAGGAACAACATTTTTAGATGGTGCAGAATCTAAAGAAATTTTAACTGGTACTACTTGTGATACTTTAGTGTAGTTACCGTCAGTGTTAGATGATGGCATTAATGAGAAGCTAGCTGCAGTCGCTTGGCCTACTTCTTCAACTTTACCGTCAATATCAGAATCTTGACCGTCAATAGTTACATCAACTTTGTCGCCTTTTTCTACACTGCTAACATCTTTTTCGTCAATATTTGCTGTAATATATAAATCATCTAAATTGTAAGCATAAGCAATTGGTGAACCTGCTTGTGCAACTGAACCTTCCATACCACTTGTTTTAACGATTGTACCGTTTTGTGGCATTTTGATATCCATAGTTTGTGACTCACCGCTTTGGCTTTGACCACTCACTTCTGCTACTTTGTCACCTTTTTTAAGTTTGTCCCCTTGTTTTGCATCAAGAGATTTAATTTGACCTGAAGTTGGACTAGAGATTTGAATTTGATTTCCATCAACTTTGGCATTATCAGTTGTTACATAACTTGTAGCATTATGATATAAGTAGAAACCTACGATACCGACTACAACAAGAACAACGATAGTGATGATATTAATTAACACCATTTTTTTCATTGAACATTTCCTCCTATTTGCTTTTTCAAAATCACTTTTAATATTATAAAGACATATACATAAAAATAACACCAACAATTATCGCTAAATTGTCGGCTATGTGAAGTTATAGATAAATTAGGTGACACGATGAAACAAAATGCTAAATATAAAATAATCAAAAGCTTAATCGATTTATTAGAAATTCATCCCATTGAAGATATATCCATCAAGATGATTTGTGCAAATAGTAATGTCAATCGCTCAACTTTCTATGATCACTTTCAAGATAAATATGATTTGCTATCTAAAATTCAAAATTATCATTTAAATAAATATGAACATCTACTAAACGCATTTTCTTTTAACTTCGATAACATTAAAAAGAACCCTGAGAAAGTTTATAAATTCTTTCATATTATTTTAAAATATATTTATAGAAAGAAAGCATTTTACCATGCCATTTTTATTTCTCATCCAAACAAAGCATTAGTAATGGAATATATTGAGATTACGAAACAATATTACACAAACATTTTAGGAGAAAATCATACAACCATTCAAAATGTCCCCTTCTTTATTACATACACAATGAGTGGGCAAATCGGTGTAATATTAAATTGGTTACGATTAGGGTGTCAAGAAAGTCCTGATGAAGTCGCAAGTGCGTTACTTGCTAACACGTTAAAAGTTCAAAGATAGTCATATTGAAGTTTAAAAGTCAATATCAAACAAAGTAGCCAATAAATGAATGAACCTTTCATTTATTGGCTACTTTGTTTATGCTTTATCATGTTTAAACACTTTAACATTTAATAATTGTAAAAGGATAAGTAAAATAGCTGTGAGGCTAATTATAATAATGTACGGCATACTATTATATTCACCTTTTAAATTAACAAGCGGTGTGACAAGTCCGCCTAATAACGATTGCAATAACCCTAACAAACTTGATGCGCTTCCGCTTCCAGTCGTACGCTCTTCCATTGCAATTGAAAATCCTAAAGTTGCTACACCGGTTACTGGGGCAACTAATACAATAAACCCTATAACTAATAATGCAAAATGCCAGTGATTCAACAATGTTAGTGACACGATAACGACGCCTAAAATTTGAACAGCTGTAAATGCACGTAACAATGCTTGTGGATGAAAATAGTCTACCAGTTTACCTGCAATTTGACTTGCAATGATGAGTGTAATGCCTATGCCAGCAAACATCCAACTGAAATGTAATGGTGAAACACCATATATTTTTTGAACTAAAAATGGCGACGCTGATATATAACTAAATAACATAATAAATGTAACACCTTGTATTAACATTGGTAACACAAATCGAGGTGTTGTAAGTAAACTTTTAAAATTAGTAAAAATGACTTTAACTCCACTACTATCACGCTGGGCTACTGATAAAGATTCAGGGACTTTAAATACTGAGCCTAGTACCATTAACACACCAAATATCGTTAAAATGACAAATACCATTCGCCAAACAGCAAAACTTAAGATTAATCCTCCTAAAGCCGGTGCTATTACAGGTGCGACACCATTAACAAGCATGAGTAACGCTAAAAACTTCGTCAGTTCGTTCCCACGATACATGTCACTCGCAACGGCTCTTGATATAACCGCGCCAGCACCACCTGTAAATCCTTGAACAAATCTTAGAAATACCATAACCCAAATATTCTCAACGAATACTATACCCAAACTTGCTAAAGCGAATACAACCATAGAAATAACTAATGGTTTCTTACGTCCCATACTATCAGATATAGGACCTACAAATAAGTTACCTAATCCTAAACCTATCATAAATAACGATAGTGTAAGTTGTGCATTAGCTGTCGTCGTATTAAAATCATTCTTTAATTCAGGTAGTCCTGGTAAAAACATATCTATCGATAAGGCACCTATGGCAGTTAAAGCACCTAATATAATAATAAATAAGGGTGAATGTTTTCTTTGGTTTTGCTCTATATCCATTAACGTATCCCACCTTTGTAGGTTTCATATTTTCTATGTATTAAAAAAAGAACGAGCGGGCGTAGGACGGAATGATTTATTCAATTCGTTGTCCCACCCCAGCTTGCGTTGCTTATAGCATTTCTTAATGACATGCTTTTTAGTAATCCCTGCATGCAAGTATGATTAAAACTGAGAAAAGCTTGATTGAAGCATTTTCTCAGTTTAGTCAGTGACACTTGGTATCGTTCAATTTATTTTGAATCAACGAGTTGAAGATTCCCGGTATGATGATCCTCAGTTAATTCATAATCCGTAATTTCATATTGACCATTACTATTCAGATGCTGCACTTTAGTGTTAATCGTGTTACCTTGTTGACTGGCACTAATAATTTGAGGATTTATGAAAGCAGCTGAATGATTTAAATTATTTTCTATCATTTTATAGATGCTGGATTTATCTTTTAAAAATGTGCTTACTAAATTAAAGTTACCTTGAGAAATAGCGCTATTTAGTGTTAAAGAATAATTGTTAAAGAAATGACTCAATTTTGTTTTCAAGCTATTTTCTTCGGCTTCTTTTTCTTCAATATAATCACTAATCTCTTCATCATCAAACTCTAATACTGCACTATTAATATTACCTAAGTCTCTTGCTTTAATTGTTTTAGTCTCTGTACGGAATGTTTTTCCTTTAGCCTTTCCTAAGGCAGATACGGTCACATCTTTCGTTTGAGGATACGGTCCATACTCTCTAGATCGACTGTATTTCATTTGTTTATCATTAATTTCAACTTTTAGTGAATTTTTATCTAAGTCACTTTTTCCTTTTAATTTTACGGTTAATAGTGCCTCATTGAAATTTTCATTTACTTCAACTGTGTTTCCTTTACCATATCTAAAATCAAATTTAAGCTGACCGCTAAATGTGCCATACTCTGTTTCCTTTTTAGCATCAATAGAATATATGCCTGGAATATATCTACCAAGTGACGTTGTTTTATTGGCATCAGCAATAACAGTTTTCTTTTTACCGCCATCTTTGAACTCATATTTCGTATCAAGCTTAGGTTTAACAATTGCTTGTTTTGTTGGTGCGGTGTAACTCATATTATCAAATATGAGTAATCGAGTTCCGTTTTTACTCACACGTAAGTAATTATTCCCTGCACGTGTTTTTAAATTAATTGCCTCTTTGGAATCACTTTTATTTAATGTTTCAACAGTTGATCTAATATCATGTGCAAATTTTTTCATACCGACTTCACTTCTAATGTAGTCAATATAGACGCTCGCTTCATCCGAATCGATATGAGAATTTTTAGAACTTAATAACGTTGCGACCTTTTGTGAATCATTATTATCAATAGCATTAACTAAAATTTTAGTTTGCGCGTCAGGCGTGTTATAATTCCTTACCAATAAAAATACAATGACGAGCAATATAACAATAAATGCAACAATTGCCCAAGGAATAAACTTTCTAATCTTAATATTTGATGTGTTGGTTTGAGGGGTATGGATTTGCTTGTCTTTGCTGTCTGATTTTTTATATTTCTTCCCACAATTAGGACACTTATTCAGGCTATTATTGTCAATTTTCTGTCCACATTTCGGACATGTACTCATTTAGTCACCAACTTCCCCACTACTATATTAAATTTAACGATTGATATTGTACGTTCAAGTTAAGAATATGATATCTATTATATAATAATCGGTCTAAAGCTTCATACTAATTTAAACTTTTGAATTAAATTTTTTTACTCTTTCATCTATTATATATAATACACTTAACGCTTTCTCAATATCTTTACTTGATAAGTCTGCCACCATATCACTGACAATGTCACTAACAATCTCATTATTTTCTTCAGTATATTGACGACCTTTGTCTGTTAAAACAACATATTTCAGGCGTTGATCAATATTGGTATTAGATTTTTGTAATGCTACGAAGCCACTGTCAATGAGTTTCTTGATACGTCTACTCACCGCTGCTTTATTAACTCTCCGTTATTTCTGTAATTGATAATGCATGATGATGGCTTAGTAATCTGAGTACATTGGATTGTTCCATTGAAATGCCATACTTACTTTGTTGATCTTTTAATAGCTTGGCGGTTAAAGTATTGGTATCATCGATGAATTGTTTCATAAATTCGATGTGGTTTCTAGAAATTCTGCTCATTGCTTTACTCCTTGTTAATTAGTCATCCATTACGTTTATACATACTCTGTTAAATCATATCAATAAACAATTCTCTTGAAAACCTCATTCCGTGGTTAATAGTTGCTAAATGGTAAGTGGTTCGATTACATTTATATATATAAAGAAATTCGAGGTACTTCCTATGTTCGCAATTATTTTAGCTCTCATTGTGTTATGTATTGTAGTAGGTGTATTATTCAATGTTACACAACTTTTAAATTTAACAACATTTATAATAACTGTCATATTGTGCATGATGATTACCGTCATAAATGTATTAACAATGACATTACCTACTACACTCATACTACTTATGATTATTACTACGCTTGGTTTACTACTGAAACATTATCATCTTTTTACATTTAAAAAAGGAAAAACATTTTTAAATAAAATGATGAAACATTTCATATTAGGTGTACTATTCACGGCGATTCTTGCATACCTTAGCACGATGCCCATTCCAATCATCAATGGCATCTTCCTATGGCTTACGATGATTGCTATAAGCACATGTTATGCATTCTTACTCTATATGGCTTGGTCTTCGGCTTTAGGTCGTATAACCACGCAAAATCAATACGCGTTAATTATGGTATTGGGTGCTGGTATATTCACAAAGAACGTTACACCGATGTTAGCTGATAGATTAAATCGTGCATTAAGCGTTTATCATCAACAAAAAAGGACATGCAACGTGCTTGTGAGCGGTGGCCAAGGGCCTGATGAACCAATATCTGAAGCATTGGCGATGAAACATTATTTAATTGACCACGGGGTTCCTGAGTCTAATATTATCCTAGAGGATCAATCAACCAACACCTTTGAAAACTTTTATTATTCTAAAAGAATCATACGTAATCTATATAAACATCGTCCTAGTATACTTTGTGTCACAAGCCAATTTCATATTTTACGTGGCATGAGATTTGCACAAATAAATCAAATGAAAGTCGATGGTATCGGAAGTCATACACCCTATCATTTCTTTAATATCGCATTAATTAGAGATTTCTTAGCGCTTATGTATCAATATAAACTACTCTTAACCATTTACTTTGCAATTTTATTTTTTGCATCAATTTATATCTTATTTTAAACCATAAAGATGGGAGTTGGATAGAATTCTATACGAATTCATCATCCAACTCCCAATTAGTTATGCTTGCAACATCGTTTAATGACATATGTTAGTCGTGCTCGCTTCTTATCTAACTATTATTATACGATTTACTTTTTACAATGATTAACTACTTCAATATTTGTACTTTTTACAACTCTATTTTACCATCTTCTATTTTAATCACTCTATCTGCATATTCAAATAATCTTTTATCATGCGTGATCATAATACCAATCATATCTTTGGTTTGAACTTGAGATTTAATCATTTGAACAACAGATGTCGCTCTATCTGCATCTAAACTTGCTGTCGGTTCATCCGCTAATATAATTTTAGGCTCATTCATAAAAGCCCTCATAATCGCCACACGTTGTTTTTCTCCTCCAGATAACAAATGTGGATAAACAGCTAGACGATGACTCAAGCCTATTTCATTGAGTAGTCTCTGCGCTTTCTCTTTTGCCTCTTTACGTTTACTTCCCGCTTCTTTAGCTACAATCGTTAATTGTTCCTCCACAGTTAAATAAGGTACGAGATGCGATGATTGAAAGATAAATCCAATATCATTTAGTCTTAGACTGGTTTGATTTACATCATTAGAGAATAATTGCTTATCATTATATAAAATATCTCCACTTGAAGGACTTAATAATCCCCCTAAAATATTTAGAAGTGTTGATTTACCTGAACCAGATGCGCCACTGAGAATAATAAACTCGCCTTGATTGACCTCAAAGTTAATCCCTTTTAACACTTCTGTTTGAGCATCTCCACTACCAAATGTTTTAGTAATTTGATTAAGTTGTAATGTCATTATTCCATACCTCCAATTGCCTCTATCGGATCTACTCTTAGTACTTTTATAAAGGATAGTAATGCACCTATTAATCCTACGATTAGAAATACGGCAATCATTAATAATACCTGACTATAATTTAAATAAAATGGCATTGTCACTGGCATAACCGTATTCAAAATAAGTATGACAATAAATGCTAAAATAACGCCAACCATTGTTGTTAAAACAATTTGTAGTAAAAGTGCAGTTAATAAATGTTTGGTCTTAATACCAATAGCTTTTAGAATACCTATTTGAGGGATCTTTTGAATCGTCATCACATAAAAGAATGCACTTAATACGATAGCTGTAATAACAAATAAGCTAATAATCATTAAATTAAGTGGCATTTGCTCTGCCTGGTAACTAGCAATGTTATCTGTTAACGTCTTTTCGTTCACTACTTTTATGCCGTCTATTTGATTAAGTGACGCTTTGTCATCTTTATTTATATTTTCAACAGGGTAGAATGTTGATACTTGCTTATTTATTGATTCAAACGCTTCTTTATTCATTAATATCATTGAACTATGGGAATACATGGTTTCGTTCATTATCCCGCTTATTTTATAACGCGTGTCATGCCCTTTAAATGAAACGTAATCTCCAACTTTCAAATCATTACCAGTTAATTTTTCACTTATAGCGATTTCATCTTGTTGAGTTGGATAGCTACCAGTTATAAGTTTTGGCTTAAGATGTTTTGGTGTATTAAATGTAATAACATCTTGCTCATCTTGATTGATTTTTAGTGTTTGTGTGCCTATTTGTGTGGCATCTTGATGAATGATATCTTCTATTTTATCTTTCTGAGACTGGTTCATCTGTGAACTTTCTAACTTAGGCTCTTTATTATCTTCAACAATATAATGTTCTGCCGGCATATTGTTTAAATATGATATATTTTCTCGTGCTAACCCTTGAGCTAATCCACTAATAAATAGAACCATACTTCCTAATAAAAAGATGATTAACATGATTAATGTGTAACGAAATTTATAAAATTTTATTTCTTTCCATGCTAAATTCATACTTACTACCTCCCACTGCTATTTCAATACACAGTTTAATGACATAATATGAACTGAATATGAACTTTAATGGAATTTGTTTTTTGATATAGTTATTCATATAATCATGTTAAATAAATTAAAGGAGTAATAATGATGGTGAAGTGTTTAATAGTGGATGATGACTATAAAATATTACATTACGTTTCTCAGCATCTCGAAGCGGCTCAAATTCAAACCGTTACACATGCCAGTGGAGAAAACGCATTACAATACCTTACAAATAACCAAGTTGATATTGCTGTTGTCGATATTATGATGACTGGTATGGATGGATTTGAACTGTGCCAAGTGCTAAAAAATGACTACGACATACCTGTTATTATGCTAACAGCACGAGATGCGCTAAGCGATAAAGAACGTGCATTTGTGAGTGGAACAGATGATTACGTTACGAAACCATTTGAAGTGAAAGAATTACTATTTAGAATTAAAGCTGTGCTAAGACGTTATCAAATTAATTCTCAAGATATTATAAAATTAGGCAATGTGACTTTAATTCAAGAATATATGGAAGTCATTGTTGGATCCAAAAATGTAAATTTACCTACTAAAGAGTTTCAATTATTATTTTTATTATGTGGTCAGCCAAAACATATTTTTACGCGCAACACATTAATAGAGCGCATTTGGGGGTTTGATTATGAGGGAGATGAAAGAACGATAGACGTACATATCAAACGACTACGTCATCGTCTAAATCAATTAAATGCCACGATTGAGATACAAACGGTTCGTGGACAAGGATACAAGGTGATTACCCATGTTTAAATCTCTTTATACACGTATTGCAATCTATACAATTACCGTTATTCTATTTAGTGCTTTAGTAAGCTTTCTATTCGCTAATATATATTACCATTTCAATTTAAAAGCACATAATGATACTAAGATAATGCGTACTTTAAAAGAAGCACGACAATTTCATGCCTCTTCAAATCAATCTGATAGTCAAGCCTATTTCAAACACCTAGGCGATATGAACTATCAAATTATGATTGTAGATCGTGCACATCATAAAACATTTTATGGTGAACCATTTCGCCAAGACACGATTTCAAACGCCGCGATCAACCAAGTTCTACAAGGCGAGGACTATCACGGTATCAAAAATAAGCCATTCGAATTATTTGTAACTGGATTTTTTGATAATGAAACAGATAATACTGTAGGCGTCCGCTTTACCCAAAATCATCAACCGCTTGCCGTGTTTATGCGTCCAGATATAGGCGAAACCTTTAGTGAGTTTCGTACTTTCCTTTCAGTGTTATTAATTTGTTTATTAAGTATTTCAATCACCCTAGTTATTGCATCAACTTATTCAATCATTAAACCTATAAAAACGCTAAAGCAAGCAACAGAGCGTTTAATACACGGGGATTTCGATACACCCATTTATCAAAGTCGTCATGACGAAATCGGCACACTACAATATCGATTCGACGCTATGCGTCAAGCATTAAAACAAGTCGATGATATGCGACAACACTTCGTTCAAAATGTTTCACATGAAATCAAAACACCATTAACACATATTCAACGTTTACTTACAGAATTACAATTTACAGCGACGCAAGAAAAAAGGCAGACATACATTGATGAAATTCACGACGAAGTAACTCGATTAAGTAATCTCACAAAGGAATTACTTCTCCTATCAGAATTAGATAATGCCAATCATTTACGCTTTGATGATCATATACACATTACTACGATGATTAAAGACATTATACGTCATGAGCAATTCGAACTAGATAATAAAGATTTAATGTTGTTGTCTGATTTAAGTGACGTTTATTTCCAAGGAAATAGTCGTTTATTACACCAAGCATTCTCTAATCTTATTCAAAATGCGATTAAGTACGCTTCAATTGGTGGTACAGTTGAAGTTAGTCTTTCTCATGAGCATAATGATTCAATTTTATTTAGTGTCAATAATGAAGGAAATACGATTCCATCAGAAACTCAACCACATATTTTTGAGCGATTTTATAAACTGAACGAGCAAGATAATAGTAATGGCTTAGGTCTAGCCATTACGCAATCAATTATTAAATTACACCAGGGCGAAATTAGTGTGTCTAGTGACGTACAACGAGGTACTACCTTTACGATTAGACTGACATCAAACTTATAAATATATGCCATTTATATAATCATTTAAACCACTTACACAGTGAGAACGACCGGATACTTATTTTTTACTATAAAAAGCACCCTAACATGATTAAATTAAATTATGGAGGAGGTTAAAATATGAAATTGAGACTGCATATATCACCTGATGAAAAAGAAAAACTTGTTGCCATCCATGCACCATCGTTAGATGAAGATGTTCAACAAATTATATCTTGTATTGAAGATTTAGATCGTGCCACTCAAATATATGGTAAATATGAGGATGCAATCTATGTACTAGACATTAAATCGATTATCAGTTTTCGAACGTATCATAATCAGGTTGTGGCGATTAAAGGTATGAAACAATTCAAAATAAAAGAACGATTGTATGAATTAGAAGCTAAATTACCTACTTCTTTTATTAGAATTTCTAAATCTGAAATAGTTAATAGTGATAAAATTGAAAAACTTCATATGGAACCAAATGGGCTCATTAGAATGTATTTGAAAGATGCCGATTTCACTTACTCCTCCAGAAGATATTTAAAATCGATAAAGGAGCGATTATCGTTATGACAAAATTATACAAATTTCTAAGTATCCCTTTGTTAATTGGACTAACGCTATCTATCATTTTTAGTTATATTCATGCCGAAGGTGAATATTATCCTTTATCTCCTATATCTACTTTAGGAAAATTTTATTACGCTCATTTTACTGAACCAACAGTCATGCTTATATCTATAATATTATGGTTATTAATTGGCTTGCTTTTTTATCTGACAAGTTTTATTTTTACGCATACAGACTGGAGTATCACACGTGCTACGCTATTACATTTCATATTTAGCTATATTGGTTTACTGCCCATTGGTATTTTAGCTGGATGGTTTTCAATTAAAATTTCAAATTTTTTGATATTCACATTTTATTTCATCATTATATATTTGATGATTTGGGTTAAATCTTACTTTACAAACAAAAAGTACGTTACAGAAATTAATCGACAACTAAATAAAAGGGAGAAATAAAAATTGGCTAGTTACTCATGGAATTGAATTAGAGTAGCTAGCCAATAATGTGTTATATATACAAACTAGTGCGATTATTTAACATTTAAATATTTTTGAATTTCTTTATTTACTGCACGATAAACGTCTTCATGTTCAGTTAATTTAAGACCGAATGAAGGTACCATTTCTTTAATCTTAGGAATCCAGTTTTTAAACTCATTACCATAACAACGTTGTAATAAATCAAGCATAATATCTACTGCAGTAGATGCACCTGGAGAAGCGCCTAATAAGGCAGCAAGTGATCCATCATCCGATGTGATAACTTCTGTACCAAATTGTAAGTTTCCTTTGCTATCTTCGGTATCTTTGATCACTTGTACACGTTGTCCTGCAACAATAACTTCCCAATCTTCATCTTTCGCATTAGGCACAAATACACGTAAATCATTCATACGATCCTCATGCTTTAACATAAGTTGTGAAATAAGGTACTTCGTTAAATCCATTTCTTTGATACCTGCTGAAAGCATCGTTAATACATTATTTGGTTTTACTGAACGTATTAAGTCTAAATTTGAACCTGTTTTTAAGAATTTAGGTGAAAATCCTGCAAACGGTCCAAATAATAAAGCACGTTCACCGTTTACAAATCGCGTATCTAAATGAGGCACTGACATTGGTGGTGCACCGACACTTGCTTTACCATAAACTTTCGCATGATGTTTTTCAATCACGTCTTTATTCGTACAACGCAAGAATAAACCACTTACTGGGAAACCACCGATATGTTTTGATTGCTTAATACCTGTTTTTTGTAGAAGTGGTAAACTTGCACCGCCAGCCCCAATAAATACAAATTCTGATTCATACGCCTTGCTTTGACCAGAATTTAAATCTTTAACTGTCACTTTCCAGTTTCCATTATCAAGTTTCTCAATATTTTCAACTTCTTGTTTATAAGATACTTCTACATTTCTATCCTTTAAATTAGAAATAAGTTTCTTTGTTAATGCACCGAAGTTTACATCTGTACCACTCTCATCACGAGATAATGCTATAGGCACATGTGATGTTCTTCCTTCAACCATTAACGGAACCCATTCTTTAATTTTGTCACGATCTTCAGTAATATCCATTTTTTCAAATAGAATATTTTCTTTTAATGCTGCGACTCTGTTTTTAAGAAATTTCACATTAAAGATACCTTTAACAAAACTCATATGCGGCACAGATTGAATAAAGTTAGCAGGGTTCTCTAATTGACCTGTTCGAACTAAATGTGCCCAAAACTGCTTAGAGACTTGGAATTGTTCGTTGATTTTAATTGCTTTCGTAATGTCAACGGAACCTTCCTTACCTTCTTTAGTGTAATTTAATTCACACAGTGCAGAGTGCCCTGTCCCAGCATTGTTCCAAACATTTGAACTTTCTTCACCAGATTGTTCTAATTTTTCAAATATTTTAATTTCTTTGTCTGGAGATAATTCTTTTAATAACGTTCCGAGTGTTGCGCTCATTATACCGCCACCTATTAAGATGACATCTGTTTTGCTATGTACTGAACTCATAACAATACAGTCCCCCTTTTTTTCACATCTTTAGTCGATAGGATATTGACCTTGGCTTAATAAATTAAAACGCTTTCTTTATTTATTAAAATTTTTAATATTAACTTTACGCTATACGTAAAATCGACTTTTTATGAACTAGTTTAATTATATACATAATCCCCCCATGAAAAAAGTGTTTACATAAAGTTTTCATCTTTTATTAGATAAAGCAAGGTCGATAGTCGATTCGAATGATAATGCTATTACTATTAGACATACATAAGAAATGCTATAATTCACTATTATGAATCATTAGAGGTGTAACTATGAAATCATTCACATTTTTTATGCATAATGTCTATGCTTTAGGCGGAACTGTGAAAGCTGTTTCTGAATTAGCTAATACACTTTCCGACAAGGGGCATCACGTAGAAATTATTTCTGTTTTTCGTGCGCAAGACGAACCTTATTTTAAAATAAATAACAATATAAAAATAAAAACACTAATCGACTATCGTTTAAAACCTCAGAACATTAAAGCAATCATTATGAATCGTATTAATAAGTATACTTCCTTATTGAAACCAATCAAAATAAACCATCATGAACCTGGATTAAATCAATTTTCAAAATACGTAGAAAATAAAATGATTAAAGCGATTAAAAAAGTAGATACTGATGTGCTTGTAGGTACTAGAGCGAGTTTTAATATTTTAATATCAAAGTATCACCCTAATGATGTGATGACGATTGGAATGGAACATATGAATTTACAAGCATATCCAGAACACTATCAACAAGATATACTTGATGCGTGTCGTAAATTAGATCTTATTACAACGTTAACGAAACAAGATCAGTTAAATTATGCGCAACATATCAACACACCTGTTTATACTATTCCTAATATCATCAGACCAATTAAAAATGATACTCACAAAGAGAATATCATCATGAGTGCGGGTAGATTAGAATTTGAAAAAGGCTTTGATATTTTAATAGAAAGCATTCGTCGAATTCAAGATGATCTTAAGCGCCTTAATTTTAAAGTAGAAATATATGGAGATGGCCAAGAACGCGAGTCTTTGCAACAACTGATTGATCAACATCATTTAAATGATTTAATTACACTTTATGCCGCAACGCAACAACTTAATACTAAATTAGCTAAAAGTAAAATCACCGTCGTACCGTCAAGAAATGAAGGGTTTGGTATGGTTGTACTGGAAGCAATGGCGCAGGATAATATTGTTATAAGTTTTAAAGATACACTAGGGCCTGCAAGTATCATCACACATCAGGTTAATGGTTACTTAGCACATTATGGTGATGCTAGTTCATTAGCAAAATACATCGACATCGCTATGAATCATATTGATGATGCCGACCAGATGGTTTATGAAGGACATGTTACGTTGAAACACTATACACCTACCACTGTTTATGAAACATTTATGTCCGCTATAAATAGTATTTAAACTTAAAGCGCTACTTCGCCTCGGTAAGCATCTCAACTTAAGTGAAATGAAAAGCCAAATAAGCGCTACTTTAGAAACTGTCCCCTATGAATGGCCCCAACTTGCTTAGCCTGTAAAATCACTTTCGTGATTT
>NZ_JAFENV010000036.1:0-3048 GCF_016892225.1 Staphylococcus sp. GDY8P47P
CAATCCCAAAACTTGTCGAATGGTCGGCTTAATAGCTCACGCTATGCCGACATTCGTCTGCAAGTTTAGTTAAGGGTTCTTCTCAACTTCAATAAATTTTCTCGGCATAAATGCGTCGTCTTTATAAAGTGTAGCCATCATCTCGTTCATCTTCAAAAATAATTTCTGGTTCTTGTCTTTGATATTTTTTCTTAAAGAATTGTTTATCGTTATCATCTACAATCATTGTTTCTCGCATTTTTGAGCTTTCTAAGTGATTATCAATATGGTTAATCAAAGAATGATATGTTTCTTCTTTCATCACACCTTTAATCAACTTAAACACATTGTTAAATAGTTTATACGAACGGTTTAACTCTTTTTCTTTTTCTTGAGTTTGTTCCAATAAATTATTATAACTACCCGCTAAATCATTGTACTCATCTATTACTTTTCCATTTTTAATCTGTTCATCTAATAATCTATCTTCTAATCTTTTGTTTTTTTCCTCAAAATCTTTTAAAGCCTTTCCGCTTTTAATATATTCATAATCATCAGTAATGAGTTGAGAAGCTTTTACTTGTTCCTGCAATAAATCAAATTCATTTTTATCAATAACGACGTTACCTGTTTCCTGTGTTTCTTTGTTGAACAGTCCACCAACTTTTTCAGTTTCAAGCTCATATGGGACATTTATAGGCTTTTTTAGAACATCTAAAGCATTTTGATACTGTTCCATTACTTCTTCGCTTTCTTGCTTTATACGGTCTAATTTTCGGCTCTCATGCTCATATTCTTCTTTGTGATAATCTGTTAAATTTTTATAACGACTTATCTGTTCATGTCGTCTCGGTGTAACGCCCCTTGTTATACCTCTACTCAAGTCATAACCACAACTATTGATATGTTCGTTAAATCTATCTTGAAATTCAGTTAGTGCCTTTTTATTACCTAAAACCTCTTTCGCACTCAATCGACCATCTTCTGTAATCGGAACTACCCCATAATGCATATGAGGTGTTTTTTCGTCCATATGCACTGTTGCATATAATAAATTATCTTTTCCATACTCTTGTTCTAAAAACGTTTTAGCATGTTCAAAAAACTGCTTTGTTTCTTCAAGTGTTTGATTTTTAAAAAATTCATTACCAGATGTAATTAAACCATCAATATGTTTTACTGCGTCTTTTCTAATTTTGCGTTTCCCATTATAATTTTGTTCAATTTTCTCATCGATTTTTTGATTATAATCAATCGGACTATCATTGACTAAATCGTAATTTAAGTATGATTTTTCTAAATCAATATCCATATTTTCATAATTTTTATTTTGTCTTTGTACATGTTTTTGAATGCCTTTTGTATTCGTTTTTGATTTTACTTTAGCAACTCTGATAATAGAATACGCCATATTAAAATTCCCCCACTGCACATGTTTTTGCGTAGCTTTATTTATTAAAGTATAACACACTAGACTTATTTACTTCGTAATTAAGTCGTTAAACCGTGTGCTCTGCGAGGCTAGTTTTTGTGCAAGCACAAAAAATGGACTGAACAAGTCAGTCCATAAGTTCAAAACCTGCGACCAAAAATGATGGTCGCTAATTCGTTTTTAAATTTTATGATCACATACGTGAATAAAATTTAATGCACTCAAAATTCAAAATCTGAAAGCCAAAAGTCAATTTGTTTTTGCAATTGTTTTTCGTTTGCTTTTAAAGTCGATTTCATTAATTCCGTTAAATCAACTGGAGATATTTCTTTAATTAAATTTTTAAATTTATACTTAGTATTCCTACTTAATTTTCCCCACATACTTTCTTCATGCAGCAAAGTATAAACCATAGCTTGCTCATTAATTTTTTCTAAAGTAGTCCACGCAGGTTTCAAAATGTGTAAATCATTAAAACAATCATTCCAGTAATCAACCATATCTCTTTTCAATTCAACTTCTACACGCCACAGATGTTCAGACATAACTTCAACATCTGCGTTATCTTTACGTTCTTGTTTTTTATTATAAATTCTAATAAATCTATCACTATCACGAACACCAAAATATTTTGTTTCTGGCTTGCCATTACGACCATATAAAACAGTTTTTTTAACTGTTTTATCAGTCATTGCATAGTAATCGCTTAAATCATCTTCAAAATCAAAAGCCAAATCTAATCTTGTAAAACCGTCATCTTCCATGTAGTCGATAACATTTTTCTTTAACCATAGCATTTCATCGTGTGTTAATTTATTCGGATTAAATTCAACCCGCATATTACGTCTATCCCATGTATCTGCTTTTACTTTGTCATATTCAATATAAACTTTTTCTTGAAGTGCTTTAGCTTTAAATTTTGTTTGTAGTATATCCCAAAGTCTAATTTGTGGCTCAACACTCATAAATTCAGATAGTTTTTGAGCATTATTTTTATTAAGATTCCCAACAATAGTCATAGCATCAAAACTTAATTTTGGTTGAGATTGTCCCAAAGTTTGAACACTTAACCGGCTATTAGAGTATCCGGTTTTAGAAAAATTTAAGTTTTCGTTTTCTAAGCTTTGTTTTGCCTGAATTTCTTCTGCTTTTTTAATCATAAAAAAACAACTCCTTAATTTATTTTAAGAAGTCGCTCACCCGAATATATATCTTGAAGAATAAACTTATATCGTTTAATATCTAGATATACAAGATATAAAAAAACAACTTAGTGTTTTTTCTAGGTAAGTCGCTATCACAAACTTTGGCGAGGGAGTGAGCGACTTCTTTTTATTTTGTTATTAATATAACACTATCAAAAGACTTGGTCTAATCAGATCAGGTCTTTTTTTATTTAAGCATTTGTATTATCTGGTAAACAGTTAAAACTACTAAAACACCAAGTACATACTTACTTGCTATAAAATTCTCAAAAGCTTCTCTAAATTTCATTTCTTCAACTCCTTTTATTGCTTTATTCCAATTGCTTTATTCACGTTGAGCCTCGGAACCCTTAACAATCCCAAAACTTGTCGAATGGTAGGCTAAAAAGCTCACTCTATGCCGACATTCGTCTTCACTAAAAGTTAAGGGTT
>NZ_JAFENV010000037.1:0-39087 GCF_016892225.1 Staphylococcus sp. GDY8P47P
ACAGGAGTCTGGACTTGACTGTTATTCGACAATATATCATGTATAACAAGTTTACTATCATATTTAAATGCATAGAATTTTCCAATTTTAAAATTTTCAGAATCAATACCAAGTGCAAGACAAAACTTTTTGAAATTTGCTGAAAAGTTAGTTTTAGTTGGCACAAATAAATCATGATCTTCCCACTTTTTTGGTTTGTTTTCCTCATCTACATTATTGCATCCATCAAGAAGATATAATTCATATTTAACTATGTCATTTAAAATCATTGGATATTTTTCCTTGTTACGAGTGTAGCGTTTACTATTTAATTCCTCATAAGACTTACTTGCTTGACTCATCACTTCTTTTACGTCTTTCGTATCTATATTTTCAATTATTGATTGTAACTCACGTCCCCAATTGCTATACATTAAATCACTCATTTCTATTTTTTAAATAATTATATCTTAAGAATTGTGAATATATAGAGAGAACATAGGTTCTTGATTTGTTATAATTATTTGTATTAAGTAATTTCGTTATAAAGTGGATTGAACAATATATTGCAAGTCTTTTTATTACAGATAATTACCGTAATAAAGGTATAGGAAGGTTTTTTATTGGAAAGATTAAAAAGCGATTATAATGTACTTAATTTACATGTAAATGAGAAGAATGAAGGAGCCATTCGTTTTTATACAAAACATCAATTTGAAATACGATCTAAGGAATTTGAAGTAGAAACTCAAGAATATGAATATTTTATGAAATGGGATAGTAATTGAAATTACAAAAGTACCAATAAGTAATTTTATGTAAAAAGATAACAAATAATATACTCTATTAAGTCTTACAACTTGAGAGAGCTTTTTGTATATATTAAGCATTTATGCTACTAGTTGATATTAGATGTAAAGTATTTATAGTAGTAATATATCGTTTTATCTAGCTGTACGAAAAATCAATTACAAAAAACCCCATCAACAACCGATAAGCAGAACTCGTCAAGAGATGTCAGATAAGATAGTTTTAGTACTCTGTAATTTTAGGTATAAGGTATATTATAACCGTTTTAGCCTATCCATCCATCGCCCACTCATTCTATTCTAGCTTATCCACCCGACGCAATTTTCTGACTCATTCCAGCTTTGCGTATCCACCTATCGCCTTTACATACACACTTCATCTTTAAAATCTAAAATTTCCTTATGCTTATTCATTAACTATTCCTCCATACTCTTCTCATCGTTCTTTTAATTCACACACTCCCTTTTCCCTCGTCACTCAGTCATGGCAGTTTGTAATTTTTGTTCAATTAAGTCGATATGTGTACTGATCAAATTCCGTTGTTCATTCAAGAATTCTAGGTGTGCGCGTAACACGCTTGGGACATCTATTTGGTTTTGATAAAGCATGTCTGTGTTTTTTCGGATTTCTTTTAATGGCATATTCAAATTGCTTAAGCACTGGATAAATTTAATCATTTCGATATCGTCGTCTGTGTATAAACGCTTGTTATTGCTATCTCTGTCGATGTGTTTTAAGATACTCTTTTTCTCGTAATAACGCAGTTTGCTTTTAGGTATATTGCAATAATCTGAGACATATTCAATGTAATATTGTTTCATGTAAGCATATCCTTTCTCTTAAACCAAGGTTTAACTGATATTGTATTCTATATAAACATGAATGAGGAGGAAAGACAATGAAAAAGGCTTTAATTGTTGTAACAAACATTGCGAAATACGATAATTTAGAAAGACCTACAGGTGCGTGGTTCTCAGAGGTTACGCACTTTGCGAAAGATTTCTATGACGCAGGTTATGATGTTGATTTTGTAAGTCCGAATGGTGGGTATGTGCCTCTTGATCCTATCAGTCTTAGCCCTGAAATGATGGGAGCCGAGGACTGGGAATACTACACGGATCATGATTATATGAATAAATTTGGACAAACATTATCTCCAAAAGAGGTTAATCCTAGCGACTATCAAGCCATTTACTTTGCAGGTGGACATGGTGCGATTTGGGATTTAAGAAATAACAAAGAACTAAACGACATTGCGCTAAGTATTTACAATAACCAAGGCGTTCTCTCTTCTGTATGTCATGGTGCGGCTGGTCTACTCGATATTAAAGAAAATGGCGATTATCTCGTTCGTCATAAAGATGTGACTGGTTTTACAAATAGTGAAGAACAAGCAAATGGTACAACTGAATACATGCCATATTTATTAGAAGACGAATTTATTAGTAACGGTGCACATTTTAAAAAAGAGGCTGACTGGAGTAATTTTGCAGTCGTAGATGGTCGCATTGTCACAGGTCAAAATCCCCAATCAGGACATGCAGTTGCTGAAAATGCTTTAAAAATCTTAGCTAATCAATAATTTTATAAAGGAGCGATACACATGAAATCATTAATTATCGGTGCTAATGGTGGCGTCGGTCAACATCTCGTACGTAAACTGAAAGCAAGAGATGTTGATTTTACTGCCGGTGTTAGGAAAGAAGAACAAGTTGAAGCTTTAAAAGCAGATGGTATCGATGCAACTTACATTGATGTCGCAAAACAATCTATTGATGAATTAATAGAATTATTTAAATCGTATGATCAAATCCTTTTTTCCGTCGGTTCTGGTGGGAGCACAGGTGACGATCAAACAATCATTGTAGATTTAGACGGTGCAGTGAAAGCAATTAAAGCAAGTGAACAGATCGATCATCAACACTTTATTATGGTATCAACGTACGACTCACGCCGAGAAGCGTTTGATGCGTCAGGCGACTTGAAACCATACACCATTGCTAAACATTATGCGGATGACTACTTAAGACATGCAAATTTAAAATATACCATCGTGCATCCAGGCGCTTTAACAAACGAACATGAAACGCAACAATTCAATATGAGTGCGCAATTTGAAAATGTACAAAATCCGTCTATTACAAGAGAAGATGTAGCAGAAGTGCTTGTTTCTGTATTAACTGATGAAGTATTACAAGGTCACGAATTCCAAATCATCAATGGTGATTTGTCATTATTAGACGCAACGACTAAATATCTGGAGGAATAATAAATGAATAATCAACAAGTTGTACTTGCAAAACGACCACAAAGTATCCCTCAAGACGATGTATTTAGATTTGAAACAATAGAAACTCGAGAACCACATGCAGGTGAGGTTCAAGTAGAATCCATTTATGTATCTGTAGATCCTTACATGAGAGGCAGAATGAATGATACAAAAAGTTATGTTCAACCTTTCCAAGTGAATGAGCCATTACAAGGTCATATTGTTGGAAAAGTCACACAATCGAACGATGAACGTCTATCTGTCGGAGATTATGTCACAGGCATATTACCATGGAAAAAGATAAATACAGTGAATGGAGACGATGTGACCCCTGTGCCATCAAAAGATGTACCATTACATTTATATTTGAGTGTTTTAGGCATGCCGGGAATGACAGCCTATACAGGGTTGCTTCAAATTGGTCAGCCACAATCTGGCGAGACGGTTGTTGTGTCAGCTGCATCAGGTGCAGTAGGCTCTGTCGTAGGACAAATTGCTAAGATTAAAGGCGCAAAAGTTGTCGGTATTGCTGGTGGTAAGCAGAAAACAACATATTTAACAGATGAATTAGGATTTGATGCGGCCATTGACTATAAACAAGATGATTTCGCACAGCAACTCGAAGCGGCTGTACCAGATGGTATTGATGTGTATTTTGAAAATGTTGGCGGCGCAATTTCTGATGAAGTGTTTAAATACTTAAATCGATTTGCACGCGTTCCGGTATGTGGTGCAATTTCAGCATATAATAATGAAAAAGACGATATTGGACCACGTATCCAAGGAACGTTGATTAAAAATCAAGCATTGATGCAAGGTTTTGTAGTAGCACAATTCGCTGATCATTTTAAAGAAGCAAGCGAACAACTCGCACAATGGGTGTCTGAAGGTAAAATTAAATTTGAAGTGACGATAGATGAAGGTTTTGACAATTTACCTTCTGCATTTAGAAAGTTATTCACAGGAGAGAATTTTGGTAAACAAGTTGTCAAAGTCGCTGAAGAATAGAGAAGACTATGAAAAATATCATCGTAAGATTCATATTTAGTTTACTGTTTTATAAAAGTGGTGTTTCACACTTTAAAAATAAAGATATGTTTTTAAAAATCGTGCCGTCCTATTTACCTTTCAAACACGCAATAGTTAAGTGTTCGGGCATATTAGAATTTATAATTGTTTTTTATGTACTCGGTGCTAAAAATAGATCACGCGTAAGAAAAGTAGTACAAGGATTCCTTTGGCTCGTATTTCCTGCAAATATTTACGCTGCACGTAAGAACATCTCTTATAAAGATGAAAGAGATAGAACAGATAGTGTTAAGCAGCATGTCATTCGTTTACCATTACAATTTGTCATGGTCGCACTTGCGAAACTATTATAAGACTTATCATAGCCACGCCTGGAACATTACTTTTGTTCCAGGCGATTTTTTAATATTTACACTTAAAATCGACGTATATCAAATGATTCTCTTGACAACGCTTATGTGCTCTTTGTTTAAATAAGCTCATATCAGACATTTACTTTTCAATTTTTCTATAGTGATAAGCTTCTAAATTAAGAAAAGCATAAGTTAATTTGCGTGTATGAGTATAAGAATAAATAAAATAATTATATTTTCATATAATTATTATGTGGCATTGTACCATTAATGTAATAATGTGGCCTGTAAGACAAATATGAGGAGGGTTCTATAAGGTGCTTCTTATTATTGAAATTGTTAAAAAAACAAAATGCAATGAACTGACAAATTAAAATCGCTTTAAGTCGTATTCTCAAAGAATCTATAAATCACTCGTATATACACAGCCCCTTACTATCAGTTAAAGTGTCACTTTTCGGTTCTAATATTTATTATTCATAAGATATGCAATATATGATACAATTCATTCAAATGTATATTTGAATGAGGTGCTCTATGGTTCAGACTATTATAACTGCGGCAATACTTTATATTGCAACTGCGGTAGATTTATTAGTGATTTTATTAATATTTTTTGCTAGAGCAAAGACTAGAAAAGAATATAGGGATATTTATATAGGTCAATATCTAGGATCGATGATCCTCATATTAGTCAGTTTATTTTTAGCTTTTGTGTTAAATTATGTTCCAGAGAAATGGATATTAGGTTTATTAGGTTTGATCCCCATCTACTTAGGTATAAAAGTTGCTATTTATGATGATTGTGAAGGTGAAAAAAGAGCAAAAAAAGAATTAAACGAAAAAGGTTTGTCCAAATTAGTAGGGACTGTTTCTTTAGTGACAATTGCAAGTTGTGGTGCAGATAATATTGGTTTATTTGTCCCTTATTTTGTAGCATTGGATATTATTGAATTACTGACTACCTTAATTGTATTTTTAGTTTTAATTTTCTTTTTAGTATTCACAGCACAAAAACTAGCTAGAATTCCTGGTGTGGGTGAAATTGTTGAGAAATTCAGTCGTTGGATTATGGCTGTTATTTACATAGCATTGGGCTTATTTATTATTATTGAAAATGAAACCATACAAACGATATTAGGATTTATATTATAAATTAAGGTGTGACTTAATATGAGTAACAATAAAATTTGTGACGTCATTTGTGTTCATGAGGAAAAAGTGAATTATGCTTTAAGATTTTTAAATGAAGAAAAAACTCAACGACTTATCAATACATTATTAAAGATAAGTGATGAAAATAAGCTGAAAATTATATTAGCTCTAATTAAAGAGAAAGAATTATGTGTTTGTGACTTATCTATAACATTAGGTTTAAGTATAGCTTCAACATCGTATCATTTGAGAGCCCTTTATAAAAGAGACGTGCTGAATTTTTACAAGGATGGGAAAATGGTATACTATTATATCAAAGATATAGAAATGAAATCATTATTAATAAAAAGTATGACTTAAATATAAAGAAACGCTCACATTAAACGAGCGTTTCTTTGAATTCTTGTATTCTTTTTCCAATTTCATCTCTAACACGTTAGAATTCTGACCATTCTTTTCTTGATGGCTCATCATAGCCCCAGTAATCTTTTTTTGACGTTAGGTGATATGATGATCTCTGGTGCGGCGGACTGCGCTTTATTGCTTTGCCATAATAATATCTTGAACACGTCTCACGGTGTTCAGGATTAATGTTTATTTACTTTAATTTTAAAATAATAAATATCTCCTTTAGAAAAATCAAATGATTATTATCTAACATCCTCTAAATTTTTATTATAATCATAATTTTAAAAAATTTTCAATAAGCTCTGAATCTGAGATTCTAAATTAATATATATATAATATAATAGAAACTTCAATATTTCGTTTAGAGTATATAAAAAATGACGATTAATGAAATTCCTCCAATTAGAAAAGACAATAGCGATACAAATGAATTAAAATGTATACAATGAGAAAAAACAAAAATTAATTTAGTAAAACTAATAGACAATTATAGATACTTGATTACCTTAGTGCTAAATTATCATATATTATACTAATGTATTTCAATAAATACTTTATGATAAATTTGAAAAGTTACAATAATTATCATTGTAATTGAAATGACAATGATATACGGTGTATAACTATTTTCTCCTTGTAATCCTACAAGTGGTGTTGTAATAGCACCAATTAAATATTGCATTAAACCTACTAAGCTAGAAGCACTTCCGATACCTCTCGTTTGACCTTCTATTGCTATTGCGTATCCTAAAGTACCTATACCGGCGACTGGTCCAACTATAAGAATAAATGATGGTAATAAAATCCATAAAGTAAGGTGATTGGTTAACGCAATTATCGTAATAACTGTCCCTACTAATTGGATAGCTGAATATATACGAAAGAGTGTATGTTGATTCATGTGTTCAACGAGACGCCCTGTTATTTGGGCAGTGAAAATTAATCCTAGACCCGTCAAAGCAAAAATGTAGCTATATTGTTGGGCACTGAGACCGTATATATTTTGCATAATAAACGGAGAAGCTGCCATATATCCAAAGAACATAGCAAATGTAAAACCTTGAATAATCATTGGAATGACAAATGATTGACGTGTTAATAATAATTTAAAATCTTCAGCTATAATTTTAAAATGAGCCTGTCTACGATTTTGAGGAGGTAAAGTTTCATTGATTTTTAAATGTGTACCTATAAGCATTAAACTACTAAGTAATGCTAAAATCCAGAAAAGTATACGGAAATTTAAAAAATTTAAAATTATACCACCAAACATTGGTGCTAACACTGGTGCTGCTCCATTGACAAGCATTAACATTGCTAAAAACTGCGTGAGCTCTTTCCCTTTATATAAATCTGTGGCAATAGCTCTTGATAAGACGATACCAGCTCCACCAGCAAATCCTTGTATGAAACGAAATATAAGAACGATTGTAATATGCGGTGCAATTGCAATAATGATTGAAGATAAAATATAAACAATTAAACTAAATATTAAAGGATTTTTTCGACCAAACGTATCAGATAGTGTTCCAATAGTAATATTACCAAAAGCCAGGCCAATCATAAAAAATGTAAGTGTCATTTGAACTTGAGCAGTACTTGTATTTAGCATAGATTTAACTTCAGGCAATGCTGGTAGATACATATCAATTGATAGTGGACCAAACGCAGCCAGACCAGCCATAATTAGAATAAATAAAGGGGATATATTTTTTTCTTCATTATAAATTTCCTTTCTGGTTCTATTTTAAGAATTTGTCAATAAAAGAACACGAAAGTCAAAATAAAGACTTTCGTGTTCTTTTAAAGATTACTACTTTTTAGAGTCTAAAATTTTAATCATATATTCTGTTGTAACAACTTGTCCCATAAATGGAAATGTTTGTTCAATTGAAAATTGATGTAATGATGCTTCAGGTGCAGACATCATGTCAGAAACAAAATATTGATTATATGCATTTTGATAAGCATCACGCGCAGTAGTGTCAACACCCATATGTGTAGAAATGCCACCAATGACGATATTTTGAATACCTCGACGTCGTAGTTGTAAATCTAAGTCTGTGCCAAAAAAGCCACTAAATCCTCGTTTACTTACAACATAATCCGTTGATTTTACCCCAAGTTCATCAACTATTTCAGCAAAATCAGGATTCGGACTACCTCCTGGCAAGGATTTCATCGCATTAGGCTTTAGAGCATCTTTACCGTCAATAAAATCAACCCTAATAAATGCTATAAAACCTTCATTCTTTCTAAATAATTCCACCATTTTTGCAGCATTATTTAATACTGTTGAGACACTATGCGGAGCTGTTTCAGCAGTATTCGCAATACCTTTTTGTAAGTCAACTAAAACTAAAGCTGTATTCTTGAAATCCATTTTTATCTTCCTTTCGTTATCAAAGTTTTGAGGACTGAATACCTCGAACAAAAATTTTCAAAATACGATCTACAAATTGTTTGGAGGGAATCTTTTTAACATAATGTTGATACTCAAATACATCTGCTGAAAAAGAATTCAGTAAAATATCAGCATGAAAATCAGGATCATTGACAATATCCATTTTTGTTATACATGACATAACTTCTGATTTAAGTTTTACATAGAAGGGTGTCTGCATAAGTACACGATTTTTTTTGTCTGAACGTTCAATTTCTTTAATTAAACTTACATTTTTCTCCATAATTTCAATAAGAGATAAAAATATAAAACGAAGTAATTCTTGCTGATCAGTTTGAATTTTCTTTTTATAATCAATCTGATTAAACATGTGTTCAATTTCTTGACTCAACAGTGCAGAACAAATATCGGACTTATTGGAAAAGTGACGATATAATGTTCCTTTACCAATTTGAGCGGCTTCCGCTATTTTTTTCATACTTATCGAATCTACACCATACATATTGAAAAGTTCATTAGCTGTTTTTATAATAAGCTTTTCATTTTTAATAGCATCACTTCGCTTTGACATATAAACCTCACCTTCAAATTATTTGTTTCATACATATTTAATAAAACCATTATAAGTGAGACGGGTCTCCGTTTCAAGCGTTTAATCTAAAAAATATTTATTCTAATATACTTTTAAAAAAGTGGGTTTTAAAGATAGTGGGTGAATCAATTACTATTCTTTAATTTACTTTGATATTAGTATCATCTATTAAAACAAATCAATTTTTGCTAAGTTATAATTACTAGCTTTATTCATTTCTTCTAATACAATACTTTTAGTAAGAAGTAAAATTACGAAAACGATTACAAAAGCGATAAAATATGGCTCTCTGTCAAATTGGACTGATGGCCTCAATTATAGAGATTAAGCAACGAAACATTGCTTAATCTCTTTTTTGGTCTATATGCGTAAAGTTTAGAACACAAAATTATGCGATTGCGCAGGTGATTGTAATTTCTATAACCATAAGATACCCGTTTAATTAATTTAATTTTATTGTTAATGCCTTCAATTGGACCGTTGGTCAGATTAGTATAAGTGAGGGTGTTTTTGATGAAATCAGTGTACTTGCGTAAAGTCCCTACAACTGGCTTAAATTTTTTATGAGTCAGTGATAAGTCAATCATAGATAAAGTTGTCACTAATGCCGAGAAGTCATTCGTTTTAATACAGGTGCGTAGTTGATTTACATAGTGGTAAGTACGTTCTAATGTTGAGTTTAAAGCTAAAATATGCTTGACGACACCTTTTTCGGTCTTCCATTCTTTAAACAATCTCATTTTTTTATATTCAAAGGATTCTAAGTTTTCCGTAGGTTTTAAGACCAGTTTCCAATAACGTTTACACTTATTGTAATCTGGGCGATGTGCGTTTTTTAGGTCATTCATGGCACTGACACGTGCCATATTAAGCGCACGATGAATAGATTGTACAATATGGAAGCGATCAATAATAATATGTGCATTAGGAAACATATTACGAATCAAATTTATATAAGGTGGATACATATCAATCGTAATGGTTTTTACTTTTTGACGTTCTTTTAAAGGAAACCGATTAAAATATCGTTTTAACGAAAATAAACGGTGATCTTCTACGATATCTACAATAGGATGCGTCAACGCATCGGCGTAAATAAAATTCATACTCCCTGATACATTTTTAACTCTTTTAAATTCATCCATCATAAGGTGTTCGGGCGAGGATTGATTAAGGCGTTTGATGTATTTGATTCGCAATCATATCAATGTATCTAGAGACCGTGGTAGGTGATACAGATGTATCACGGGCGATGGTTTTCTCTGAACGGACTTCTGTGGCTTTATCGACAATCGCTAGCTTGGTCGAGTTAGCAATATAGCAGTACATATCAACAACATTTGTTTTAGCAGTAAAGTGAGACTCACAACATTTACAATAAAAGCGTTGCTTCGCTAATACTAAATAAACTGGTCTTTCATTCATTTTATTAAGCGTAATGCATGATTGTTTCTTGCCATTTTTAACGATTGAATAATCCTTATTTTTATACCCACATAATGCCCACCTTGGAGGTGTATAGGATAGTTCACCGTAAAAGAATAAACAGGTCATTCCTTTATAGACTTTTTCATCTAATGTGTCTTCAAATTTAATATTTTTATCTTTAATTCTAAGTATTTTTGATATACAATCAGTCATAGGCGCAATATCTCTCCTCATTGTTGGTTTAAGGCACTTACAATTATAGAGATATTTGCGCCATTTTTATATTCTTAAAGACATAAAAAAATTGAACTGATTTTCATCAGTCCAATTAAGTATAGAACCTAAAAATATGTATATTAATTGATAAAGCGATGATATTATGTTAAACAATCAGCAGTTATTAACAAAGTTAAAGGGGATTATGAATTCGGAGATTTAGAACTTCAAGATATACAAAGTGAGTAAGTTATTGTTAAAGTGGTAGTTTTATATATTTATCACTCTGACGAAGCAATGAGAATTGGTGATGTAGAATTTTCTTTTCCAGCACTATTAGGACATGAAGGAGCAGGAATTATCGAAAAGGTAGGTGAGCAAGCTACAAATTTTAAAGTTGGAGATCAAGTTTTAATGGCTTACAATACTTGGGGAGAATGTGAAAACTGCAATTCAGAGAATCCTTCTTCTTGTATAAATTGGACTACATTAAATATGAGTGGGGCTAGAATAGACGGATCATACACATTCAAAAAGCAAGATGGAACAGCAGTATCTAATTTCTTTACGTAAAGCTCTTTTTCTACACATACAATTACAAATTATAGAAACTTAGTTAAAATAGATAATGATATTGATTTAAGATTAGTTGTCCCTTTAGGATGTGGATTCTTAACTGGAGCTTGAACAATTGTAAATGGCTTAAAACCTAAAGTTGGAGATAGTATAGTTGTATTTGGTACTGGTGCGGTAAGTTCAGCAGCATTAATGTTAGCAAAAGCACAAGGCTGTACAAAAGTTATTGCTGTAGAGATTCATGGTCGCAGATTAAGTACTGCAAAGGAATTAGGTGCCACGCATGTGATTAATATTTCTAATGAAGATTTAATTGAAGAAGTAAATAAAATAACTAATGGCAAAGGGGTGAGTTTTTCTGTTGACAAAATAGGAGTTTCAACTGTTATGTAGTCTGCTATAGATGTTCTTGGTACGCAAGGAGTAATGGCCTCTATAGCTGTAACACAAAATAAATTAGAAATGAATAGCTTTACAGATTTAGTACTCCAAAATAAGTCCATTAAGGTGTATTGATGAGTGATGCGATTGCTCAATTTGAAATATCTCAATTAATTGAATTATATAAGCAAGGACAATTTGATTTTAATAAATTAGTTAAATTTTATGACTTCGAATATATTAACCAAGCAATTTTAGATTCAAATTCTGGAAAAGTTATTAAACCGGTATTATTAATATCTATATCCAAAGTAATTCCAACTTTTTAAATTCAATACTTAGATTCTCAATTTTATATGTGATTTCTAAATAAAAAGCATTTAAAGATTACAAAAAAGAGCAGAACAGATAGCTAATTACTAGTTATCCGTTCTGCTCTTATATATATCTTTACCTCTTATGAGCCCAACTTTATATGAACTTACTTTCGTATATTTTCGTAGTTAATTTACATGGAATTTAAAGATTGTTTATGTTCTATATGTCTTTTCAACAGCCTTTATTGTTAATCAAGTATATAAGATTAAAACAAGCATTTTTAATCTCATAACTACAATTAACACAGCTCAAATAATAATTTCATTTCTTATAAATTGCTAACATGAATAAGTAGTAGTAGAAATATAAAATTAAATATTAAAGAGCTGAATTGCATTACCTCTTAAAATACCGTCAATTGTGTCTGGATCAATATCACTGTTTTTAATATAGTCTACACCACGTGTATATTTCTCATCTTGGAAGTAAGGGAAGTCTGACCCCATCATGAGCTTATCCTTACCGAATGTATCAATGGTATTGATTAAAGAAGGTTCATGGAAATTAGCAGTATCATACCAAAATTGACGATTTAATACTTCATATGGATCAATGTTAAAGGCGTTCCAGTCTTCGTAATTGTCTTTAATACGAGTCATGAAGAATGGTAAAGCACCACCTAAATGTGAAATATGGAATTTGATATTTGGATATTTTTGTGGAATCTCGTTTTTAATTAATTGTAACGTAATGAATGTAGATTCTAATGGTGCGCCAATCACCCATTCTAATTGATAGTCGTTCACGAGTGGACTTTGGGCACCACAACCAGTTGGATGAATATAAAGTGTTGCATTTAATTCGTTCATAGCTTCGAAGAAAGGTTCGAATTGTTTGTCGGCAACTGACACTTTATCTTTCACAATAGTTGGAATCGCAATACCTACAAAGGCATCTTTTTTAAGTAGTTCTTGCGCTTCTTTAATAGCTTGATCGACATATGGAAGAGATACTGCACCATATGCTAAGAAACGGTCTGGATATTGTTGAATCAATGATTCATATAAATCGTTAATCTCTTGTGCACTTTGATGTGCTTCTTCTTTTGTACCCCATTGTGGTGATTGTGGTGTGGCAGAGATGATTTGCATATCAACGCCAGCATCGTCCATCATTTTAAAGCGCTTGTCTAGATCTTCTTTAGAGGCAGATTGATTAATTCCTTTAGCAACCTCTGTACCTTGACTACCTAATTTGCCTAATTTCTCTAAATAGTCTTCGCTCCATAAATGTGCATGTGTATCAATCGCTTTTGCATTTGACATATGATTGTTCTCCTTTAATTAAATGACTATATTAAATATTTATCCAGTTTTAAAAAATATAATCTTTTATTGACGACGATTTAAACTTAAAACTTCGATTAAGCTAAGAACATTTAACATAAAGAATTTAGAAGCGGCTTTGGCACCTTGGTGACCATGTCCTGCTTTATAGTGATTGTAGATTGCTGTACCCATCACTATGTTAATCATTAGAGTGCCCACAACGACTAATTTTTGGCCAAGTTTGCCTAAAATTGAACTAAATAAAAAGATAGAACCTACAAATTCGAATAATCCTGCTAATCGCATTGAACGACGTGATAATCCGAATCCTTCTTTAAATTGTTGTGCCATAGCATCGTCATTTTTTACTTTTGGTAAACTACTTTTTAAAATTTCTTTTCCTACATATGCGTTAATAACATGTCTTAGTAACATGCTTAACACCTCCTATTAAATAATATTAAAGATTAGTGTGTTGTATTTGATTGTCTTTTTTCTGAGAAGAGTGCAATGAATGCACCTATCAGTGCTACAAAGGCAACGATATAAAATGTCATATCTAGACCATGGATAAGGCCGGCTGCACCGTGTAATGGTGAAAGGTGACCGAAACCAGTCATGAGTGTTACAAGTATACCTGTACCGATAGCTGCTGAAATTTGGCGAATTGTATTATTCATTGCCGTTCCATGCGCAATCAAGGATACAGGTAAAGCGTTTAATGCTTGTGTAGTCATTGGTGTCATAATCATAGAATTACCTAACATCAAGATTGAGAATGTCACAATGACATACAATGCTGATGTTTGTGGATTGAACTGTGCCATGAATAAGGCACCTATCATAATCAATAACATGCCAGTGATACTTAAACTTCGGCCGCCAACACGGTCGTATAATTTACCAGTAACAGGCGACAACAAGCCCATGACGAGTCCACCAGGTAATAAGATGAGACCAGATTCTAAAGGTGACCAATGCATCATGGTTTGCATGTATATAGGTAAAATAGTCAAATTACCGATAAAGAGTACAAACATTAATACAATTAAAGTCATCGAAATGGTGAAACTACGGTATTTAAATACTCTAAATTCGAGTAACGGTGAAGGTAGTTTCAACTGACGACGTATAAATAGCGCAAGTATAATGATGGAAATGATGATCGTCACGTAAACGGATGGATGTGACCAACCCAGGTTACCGGCTGAACTAAAGCCATAAAGTAAACCACCAAATCCTAATGTAGACATGATGACTGACAAGATGTCTAACGAAGGTTGTTGTGTCTCGGTAATATTTTTCAAATATAAAAAGCCGAAAATAGCGTCAACCACACTAATTAAGAGCACGACTAAAAATAGATAGCGCCAATCGAATAGGTGGATGAACCAACCTGCTGCTGTAGGACCAATCGCAGGTGCAAAGCCTATGACAAGACCGAAGATACCCATTGCCATACCACGTTTTTCAACAGGAAAAATAATGAATAATAGTGTTTGAGATAATGGCATTAAAATACCTGCACCTAACGCTTGAATACTACGACCCACTAATAATAATGGGAAATTAACACCCAACATACAGATTAAAGAACCAAGTATTAAACAGGTCGCAGCCGTAAAGAATAGTGTACGTAATGAAAATCTCTCAATTAAGTAGGCTGTGACAGGAATCATAATACCGTTCACTAACATAAAGATGGTCGTTAACCACTGTGCCGTACTACTTGATATCGCAAAGTCCTTCATGACCTCTGGCAATATCGTTGTAAGTAACGTTTGATTTAAGACACTAATAAAAGCACCAATCATCATGACCGCAATCATTAAATTACGTTGTTTTATATTTAAATGTGATGGTTGTGTCTGAGTCATAATTTCACCTCTTTTCTTAAATGGAATCAACTATCACTTATTTTATTCGGAATGCGTTCCGTTTGTCAAATTTATGAATTCAATATAATATAGATAGTGTTAAAAACGAAAAAAGTAAAAAGGAGATGCTTAGTAATGAATATTGAAGGTCTTGAAAAATATTTAAATATAGATCCAAATAAATATAATGAACCAAGCTTGGAAGCATTAAATTATTATTTAAAAAGATATATGTTAACAGTGCCTTTTGAAAATATAGATGTTCAAAATGGTGTGAGAATATCAGTAGAAGTAGATGATATCTATGAAAAAATCGTTAATCACCAACGTGGTGGTTTCTGTTATGAAATGAATCACTTCTTCAAAGCGTACTTAGAAGCAAAAGGCTTCACAGCAAATATGGTATCTGCAACTATTCATACACCAGGGGGCGGACGTAGTCTTAAAGGCTCTCATATGTCATTAATCGTGCCGATTGATAGTGTCAATTATGTCGCTGATGTCGGTTATGGTGACTTGCCAATAAGTGCTATGCCAATTAATAATCAAGATAGTGATGCAATCATTGAGGATATTAACGGAGAATATCGTGCCATTTATGTAAATGATAACTTATTCTACATTCAAAAATGGAAAGACAATGAGTGGGATACAGAATACGAAGCTGAGTTAGAACCTAGAGACATTCATGATTTTGATTATAATATCGAATACAATCAAACTAATCCTAATTCTACATTCGTTAAACGTTTGCTCGTTACAATGCCTAAATCATATGGTCGTGCGACAATGTCTCAAAATAATTTAACGTTAACGAAACAACGAGATAAAGAAAAATATGATGTGACAAGTGAAAATTATCGTCAATTTTTAAAAGAAGAATTCAATTTAGATGTTAAAATTAATAGATTAGAACCATAAAAGGGAGCACATCGTTTGGAAGGGGATAAGATGACCAATCAACGGAAAAAACGTAGTGATGCAACGCATAACAAAGCAATCATCTTACAGACAACGACCCAATTATTAGCACAGGGTGAAGATATTAGTGAGATGAATATGTCGGAAATCGCGAAGAAAGCTGGCGTGGGTGTAGGCACTTTATATCGTCACTTTGAAAGTAAATCGTTACTATGCCAAGCGATGATGGATGAAAAGGTTCATGATATGTTTGATGAAATGGATACATTCCTTCATCAGCATCAAGATGCGTCTGTGAGGGATAAAATATATGGTGTTTTATCTATTTATTTAGATTTAAAAGAGGCAAACTTTAATGTCCTAAATTTTATTGAGAAATCAAATTCTCAACATCAGTCAATGATTAATATTCCGTTTTATGAACAACTGAAAGAATTGATTAAAGACCAGTTCACTAGTCAGCAACAGACCCAAGATTTAGAGTTTAAGATTAATTTGATGCTAAACTCATTTTCATCAGATTTCTATTACTTTGCCAAACACGATCAACAACTGACAAAAGACCAATTTTTAAGTAGACTATTAGATATATTTATAGGATAGATAATAGCTTGAAAGTTGGACAGAATTAAGAAAGGAGCAAATGTAAATAAACACTAGTTCATTAAATAGCCCCTTAAAATTTATTGTAGCCTGAGATATTAATTTATGTCCCAGGCTACAATTTTTATAAGTCATATGATAGATTGTTAAACTTTGCGATAACGCTTAAGTCCGATGATATTTAAAATGATAAATAAAATAATAAAGATAAGAAGAATAAGAACATCTTACCTGAACCACTAGGTCCTATTAGTCCCAAAAGTTCGCCTTCGTTAATGTCTAGACTGATTTGGTCTAAAACTTTATGTTTATCATAGGATTTTACTGCGTCTTTAAGTGAAGCAATCGTCTGCATCATGCTGTGTACCTCCTTATTTGACACTCTGCTTAATTACTGTATATTCAATATAAATCAATTTTCGACAATTGCATGCATCAATTGAAATAATCAGACACATGAGATATAAATGTTCAATAATGTTATGGGGGCGACACAAATGAACGAAGAAACCATGGATAAACGTGTGTATAAAATATTAACCAAAATTGAAAAAAAGTATGATTACACTACTAAATGTTAAATCTTATGATGACATTAGTATTAAAGATATTTGTGATGAAAGTGGCATTAGTAGGGGAACATTTTATCAACACTATAGAGATAAAGATGACTTTTTATTTCAATATCAAAAAGCCATGATGAAAAAAGGGAAGCGTCAATTGACACAAATTCAATTTGAGGAACGACGTCAATTCTTTGAACACGCGTTAAACTCTTGGATTAATGAAGGAGAATTACTACTTTTATTGTTAAGAGATAATGGCGTTTATATTGTCCACCAAGCCATGAAAAAGAATTTACAACAAAACATTGAAGTTCGTTTAGTGCCTATTATGAATACTTAGGCACTTACAAATAAGGAAAAATAATTTTTAATTATATGACACTGGCCCCCAAATAATGGGAATAATATAAAAACACTTTCGTTGAATTCATTTAAAATGAATCATACGGAGGTGTTTTTTCTATGAAAAGAGTGTCTTATTCATTAAAAACAAGTATAAAACTATTGAGATGAAAAAATCTGGTTATTCGATAAAAAAATTATAGAAACATTAAATATTAGAAATAGAACACAGGTGGAAACATGGTGGAGATGGTATCGAAATGGGGAAACTTATAGATTTTCTCAACAAGTCGGTAAGCAATATACTTATGGTAAAGAACTTGAAGAACTCTCAGAAGTTGAAGAATTAAAATTAGAGAATAATAGAAAAGATATTGAAATAGATATTTTAAAAAAGTAAAAAGAATTGGAAAGGAAGGGGCACCAAAAGTAATCGTAAAATTAGTTGATCAATTAAAGCATAAGTATTCAGTAAAAATAATACTTGATGTTTTAGAAATACCTGAACTGACATATTATAGATGGGAACACAAGAACTATAAAAATGATGACTTGAAGCAAAAAATCATTCAATTGTGTAAAGACAACCAATACATCTATGGTTATCGAAAAATTACAACCTTGATTAATCAATTGTCTTCAGTAGCAGTTAATCATAAAAGAATTCAGAGAATCATGCAGAAGAATGATTTAAATTGTCGAGTTAGACCTAAAAAGACTAAAAGCATTGGTAAACCTTGTTATAAAACAGATAATTTACTACAAAGACAATTTAAAGCAAGTCAACCAATGGAAGTATTAACAACAAATATTACTTATTTATCTTTCGGTAACCCCATGTTGTATTTATCTTCAATTATGGATCTTTATAACGGAGAAATTGTTGCATATAAAATAAATAACAAACAGGATCAAAGCTTAGTAAATGATACATTGAATCAAATTGTAATTGATATTGTTGAAAATTACATTAAAAACTATAATAATAATCGAATTCAACAAAAGCTAGGCTACTTAGCCCCTGTAAAATACAGAGAATTAGCAGCCTAGAATATTGTTTTTTTATTAAGTTCCCACTTTAGGGGTTCAGTACCTCTAATTACTTATAGTCTTTCTTAATTAGTATAAATATTAAGAAAGGTGTATATCTTTGTAACCTTCATTTACATTAATAATGTTGTGATAACCTTTGTGTTCTAAAATACCAATAGCTATAGAACTTCTAATGCCAGATTGACAGTGTACATAAATATCATCATTTTTATTGAAAGGTAAATCTGTGTCTAAAAGTTTGCCGTGTGGTACATGAACCGCTTGAGATAAGTGGCCATTATTCCATTCATTATCATTACGTACATCTAAGACATGTGCTTCATTACCAGTTATGTCTTTACTATGAACAGATTGTGTTTGAATTTGAGAATGTGGTAACTGGTATCCAGACACATTATCATATCCAATAAGTTGTAAAGTATGTGTTGCTTTTGAAACAAGGTAATAGTCTCCAATCAAGTTAATTTCTTGATCATAGTTTAGATACCAGCCAATTTGATTGATGAAATTTTTATCATATGGAATATTGATTGTACCTTCAATATGTCCCCCATGATAAGCCTCTTTACTGCGGAGATCAAAAGTTAATCTGTTTGTACTTGTAGCTGGATAAACTGTATAAGGTTGATATAAATTCATACCGAATTGATTAATTTTTTTCATTTGTGCAAAATGATGTGGTGGTGCAGGTTGGTCAGAAATGAGTTTATCGATAAAGGTAGCTTCATTATTTTCAGAAAAAGCCCAGTTTGTTTGTTTTTCATAGCCAAGCGTAGATGTTGGAATAGCACCTAAAGATTTACCACAAGGACTACCAGCGCCATGACCAGGCCAAATTTGAATGTAGTCTGGCAAGTCTTTAATACTTTCAATCGATTTAAACATTTGTTTTGCGCCTATTTCAGATGATCCTTCTACTTTAACCGCTTTTTCTAGTAAATCAGGTCTACCGATATCTCCTACAAAAATAAAATCACCACTGAATAGTCCCATTGGAACTTGTGCTCCAGCACCTTCGTCAGTAAGTAAAAAACTTATACTTTCTGGCGTGTGACCAGGTGTATGAAGCACTTTTAATTTTATATTTCCTACATAAATATCGTCATTATGTTGAACAAAATGAGTGTGGTTAGGCATATTTTTATAACCTAATGTGTCATCACTTTCAACTGATACATAAATATTAGCATTTAACTTTATAGCAACATCTCTAATTCCTGAAGCAAAATCTGCATGTATATGTGTTTCAGCTGCATGAGTAATGGTTAAACCCTCTTCATCGGCAACTCGAATATATGAAGATAAGTCACGAATAGGATCAATAATCATGGCTTCTCCAGTTTTTTGACAACCGATTAAATAAGATGCTTGAGATAAATATTTATCATAAAATTGTTTAAAAAACATAATATCATTCCTTTTTAATTATATAAATAAATTGTGATTAGCTTGTTCTGTATATCCAATATATGCACCTACGCCACCGTATTCTACATCATCACGTAGTTCTTCTTTTGTAATGCCCATAACATCCATGCTCATTGTACAAGCAATAAGTTTAACACCTTGTTCAACTGCTTGATTGATAAGAGAAGGTAAATCATCGACATTTTTCTTTTTCATGACATAACGCATCATTAAATTTCCTAAACCAAACATATTCATTTTTGAAATAGGCATGTTAATTGGTGAATTTGGAAGCATGAAGTCAAAAAGTTTTGCAATACCTTTTTTCTTAATGCGTTGATTTTGAATTTTTTTAAGTGCATTTAAGCCCCAAAATGTGCAAAAAATGGTTACATCTCTACCTGCGGCTTTAGCACCATTAGCAATAATCATTGCTGCAACTGCTTTATCTAGCTCACCGCTAAATAAAACAATCGTTGTTCCATTTTTCGTGTGTGTCACTTCTATATTTTTATTTTCTTCTTTTTGAATAATAGCGCGAATTTCATTACCAGAATCATTGAGTCTAACAAGTGTATGTCCAGTTTGTTTGATCCAGCTTTTAATATCATTTAAAAATCCATGATCAGTCACAACAACTTCTATTTGATCACCAATAGCGATGTTTTTGATTTCTTTACTAATATTAACAATAGGTCCTGGACATTGTAGATTACTATAATTGAACATCTTACGATTATCTTTGATTTGAATTTCTTTATCTTTTTTTAATTTAAATGATTCATTATTATGTTGTTGTTCGTATGCGATATAACCTCCATCTAAATTCACCACATCGTATCCACGTTGTGTAAGAAATTGACTTGCTTTTCTACTTCTATTACCACTTTTGCAATAAATATAGTAAGTTTTATTGCGATCGTGTTTAAAATTTTCTATGTTTTCAACTGAATGTAATAAAGCATTTTTAACGTGTCCTAATTCAAATTCTTCAGGCTGTCGAACGTCAATTAATTGACCATTAGAACCCAATTCTTGTAATTCTTTTTTAGTGAAATCATTAATGTGTTTCGTTTTATATTGTGACATAATAGCCTCCTTTTAAATACCTGTAGGGGTATATTATAATGAATTAGATAGTTTGTCAAATACCTATGGGGGTATTTGACAAAATAAAATTTAATCAATATGATGTAATTATTAAAAAATTAATTTGGAGTAAAATATATTGGAATATAATAAAAAGATGATTAATCGTATTCATCGCATACAAGGACAGCTTAATGGTGTGATTAAAATGATGGAGGAAGAAAAAAGTTGTAAAGATGTCATTAGTCAATTAAGTGCATCTAAAAGTTCTATTCAACGTTTAATGGGTATTATCATTAGTGAGAACTTAGTAGAATGTGTCAAAATGTCTGAAGAAAATAGTGAAGATTCTCAGGCACTAATTAATGAAGCAGTTGAATTATTAATAAAAAGTAAATGATAAGTGTAACAGCAATTATAGTAATGTTAGCTATTGGTATCTTAGGAGGATTTATTTCTGGATTAGTTGGTATAGGAGGAGCCATTGTTATTTACCCTGCTCTCTTATTATTACCACCTTTATTTGGTTTACCTACTTATAGTGCTTATATTGCTTCAGGATTAACTTCAAGTCAGGTGTTTTTTAGTACATTGAGTGGATCTTTAAAAGCATATAAAAATAAAAATTTTTCTAGAACGCTTATACTTAATATGGGAAGTGGAATGGTAATAGGTAGTATTCTAGGTGCATTATTAGCAACTGTATTTAATAGTCATTTTGTTAATGTAATTTATATAATCATTGCTTTGTTAGCTCTTATTCTAATGTTTATTAAAATCACACCATCTACTAGTCATATTAAGTTTAATCGCGTACTTTTAATTACAATAGGTAGTATCATCGGTTTGGTATCTGGTATTGTAGGAGCTGGTGGAGCATTTATTATTATTCCAGTACTACTTGTTATATTTAAATTACCAATGAATATGGTTGTTACAAATAGTATTGTAATTGCATTTATTTCTTCTATTGGAGCATTTATTATTAAATTATTACAGGGTTATATTCCTATCAATAGTGCAATACCGTTAATTTTAGGTAGTATACTATTTACGCCTCTAGGTATGAAAATAGGGCAAAAAATACCTGATTCTATTCAAAAAGTGATTGTAAGTGTTTTAATCGTCTTTGCAATCATTAAGTTGATTTTTTAAGAACATTATATGATAGAAAATCTATTAAAAAGCGTCTCAATCATATTGAGACGCTTGAAGTTTATCTAGCTTTAAATGATTCAATGGAGGTTTTGATTTCATCTCTAACACGTTGAAATTCTGACCAAGGTTTTCCTGCAGGATCATCAAATCCCCAATGTTCCTTTTTTACATTAGGCGGCAATATAGGACAGTTTTGATCAGCATCACTACATAGAGTTACTACTAAATCGGATTGGTTTAGTATATTGTTGTCAATTAAATTAGAAGTATGGTTTGATATATCAATTCCAACTTCTTTCATAGCTTCGATTGCTTTCGGATTGACACCGTGTGCCTCAATACCTCCAGAATATACTTGCCATTCATCACCTAAGATTTTTTTACCCCAGCCTTCAGCCATTTGGCTACGGCATGAATTACCTGTACATATAAAATAAATTATTTTCTTTGTCATCATTGACACCTCTTTTTTAAAATATAATAAGTGTAACGTACAAACCAACTAATGTAATAAACAGAACAGGAATCGTAATAACAATACCCGTTTTAAAATATGTGCCCCACGAAATTTTTACTCCTTTTTGTGTTAAAACATGTAGCCATAGTAATGTTGCTAAGGAGCCGATAGGTGTGATTTTAGGTCCTAAATCTGCGCCAATGATATTAGCATAAATCATGCCTTCTTTGATTAAACCGGTAGTTGCAGATTGTCCAATAGCAATTGCATCAATTAATACGGTAGGCATATTATTCATAATGGCTGAAAGGAATGCGGATATAAAGCCCATACCTATAACACTACTAAACAATCCATAGTTTGATATGCTTGATAGAATATTAGCTAATAGTGCAGTAATACCTACATTTTTCAGACCAAATACAACTAAATACATTCCTATAGAAAAGAGCACAATATTCCATGGTGCACCTTTGATAACTTGTTTTGTATTTACTACTCTCGATTTATAGGCCAATACAGTAAATATAAACGCAATCAAACAAGCAATTAACGATACTGGAATTTGAATAAATTCACTAACTATATAACCGATGAGTAAGATTGATAAAACAATCCATGAAAACTTGAATAATTTTGGATCTTTAATGGCTTGATTAGGTGCTTTAAGATTTTTAATTTCAAAATGGTTAGGAATAACTTTTCTGAAATATAGCCATAATACAACGATACTTGCAAGTAAAGAGAATAGATTGGGAATGATCATGCGGCTTACATATTCAATAAATCCAATATGGAAGTAGTCAGCAGAAACGATATTAACCAAATTACTTACAATTAGTGGAAGAGACGTAGTATCTGCAATGAATCCACTTGCAATGATAAAAGGAAAAATGACTTTTTGATTAAACCCTAGATTTCTTACCATAGCTAGCACGATTGGAGTGAGAATTAATGCAGCTCCATCGTTCGCAAAGAAAGCTGCTACAATAGCGCCTAACAACATAATGTAAACAAACATTTTAAATCCATGACCATTTGAAGCTCTAACCATATGTATAGCTGCCCATTCGAAAAATCCAATTTCATCTAAAATTAATGAAATGAGTATAACAGCGACAAAGGTTAACGTAGCATTCCAAACTATCCCTGTAACTTCAACAACATCTGAAAGACTAACAACACCTGTAATAATAGCAATGATAGCACCAAACAATGCTGTAATACCAATATCTAACCCCTTAGGTTGCCAAATAACAAACATGAGAGTTAAAAGAAAAATAATAATCGCTAGAATAGTCATTATGTACATTCACCTGTCTTTATCTTTTTACACATACATTGTTGAGTAGGAGAGCTAATATAAGTTAATTCATTGTTGATTGAATCTAAGGACTTATGATTAAGTCGGTACATGCGCTTAGTACCGTCTTTTCGTGTAGATACTAATTCATTATCTACTAGAATTTTCATATGATGACTTAATGTAGGTTGTGAAAATTGAAAATACGCTAATAAATCACAAGCACATAATTCACCGCAAGATAATAAGTCTAATATTTCTAATCGACTTGGATCCGATAAAATTTTTAATTGTAATGATAGTTCCTTATAAGACATATGGATGTCATCCCTCCTTTATTATAGATTATCATCTATATAGACAAATATCTATATAGATAATACTTTTTGCAATAATACATTTAATTAAAACCTTGTTTTAAACATCGATGACAAGGTCTAATGTAGGACGTGGAGACATCATTTTCGGAATGATATAAATAAATCCATAAATGGAGATAAATCGAAAATATTTATACCCCTAGGGGGTATGTGTTATAGTATAAGTATAGCTAATATAATATTTTCATAAATAGGAGGGGTTAATTTGAATAATAATGGTGAAGAGCATAATCATCAAAATCACATGAATCATTCCAATCACATGCATCATGATAACCATGCCTCACATCATCATAGTGGCCATGCACATCATCATGGAAATTTTAAAGTTAAGTTTTTTGTTTCATTAATTTTTGCAATACCTATCATTCTTTTATCGCCAATGATGGGTGTTAACTTACCTTTTCAATTCACATTTCCAGGTTCTGAATGGGTAGTGTTAATATTAAGTACAATTTTATTCTTTTATGGTGGTAAACCGTTCTTGTCTGGTGGTAAAGATGAAATTGCTACAAAAAAACCAGGCATGATGACCTTAGTTGCCCTAGGTATTTCAGTAGCTTATATTTATAGCTTGTATGCTTTTTATATGAATAACTTTAGTAGTGCAACTGGTCATACAATGGACTTTTTTTGGGAATTAGCAACCTTGATTTTAATTATGCTATTAGGACATTGGATAGAAATGAATGCTGTCGGAAATGCTGGAGATGCTTTAAAGAAAATGGCAGAACTGTTACCTAATAGTGCTATTAAAGTTATGGATAATGGCCAACGCGAAGAAGTTAAAATATCAGACATCATGACTGATGATATCGTCGAAGTAAAAGCCGGAGAAAGCATTCCGACAGATGGTATTATCGTTCAAGGACAAACATCTATAGATGAATCCCTAGTCACTGGAGAATCTAAAAAAGTACAAAAAAATCAAAATGACAACGTCATCGGGGGTTCTATTAATGGGTCTGGAACAATACAAGTCAAGGTTACAGCTGTGGGAGAAGATGGATATCTTTCTCAAGTTATGGGACTTGTTAATCAAGCACAAAATGATAAATCTAGTGCTGAATTGTTATCTGATAAAGTAGCGGGTTATTTATTTTACTTTGCTGTAAGTGTTGGCGTGATTTCTTTTATTGTCTGGATGCTCATTCAAAATGATGTTGATTTTGCATTAGAACGTCTTGTAACTGTGTTAGTCATTGCTTGTCCACATGCTTTAGGCTTGGCAATACCTTTAGTCACTGCACGTTCTACTTCAATTGGTGCACATAATGGTTTAATTATTAAAAATAGAGAGTCTGTAGAAATAGCTCAACATATCGATTATGTAATGATGGATAAAACTGGTACTTTAACTGAGGGTAACTTTTCTGTGAATCATTATGAGAGCTTTAAAAATGATTTGAGTAATGATACAATATTAAGCCTTTTCGCCTCATTAGAAAGTCAATCTAATCACCCATTAGCTATAAGTATTGTTGATTTTGCGAAAAGTAAAAATGTTTCATTTACTAATCCACAAGACGTTAATAATATTCCAGGTGTCGGATTAGAAGGTCTAATTGATAATAAAACATATAAAATAACAAATGTCTCTTATCTTGATAAACATAAACTTAATTATGACGATGACTTATTTACTAAATTAGCTCAACAAGGTAATTCAATCAGCTATTTAATTGAGGATCAACAAGTCATTGGCATGATTGCTCAAGGAGATCAAATTAAAGAAAGCTCAAAACAAATGGTAGCTGATTTACTATCAAGAAATATTACACCAGTCATGCTTACAGGTGACAATAATGAAGTGGCACACGCTGTCGCAAAAGAATTAGGTATTAGTGATGTCCACGCACAACTCATGCCAGAAGATAAGGAAAGCATTATAAAAGATTATCAAAGTGACGGTAATAAAGTCATGATGGTCGGAGACGGTATCAACGATGCGCCGAGTCTTATAAGAGCCGATATTGGTATAGCAATTGGTGCAGGCACAGATGTTGCAGTGGATTCAGGTGATATCATACTTGTTAAAAGTAATCCATCAGATATTATTCATTTCTTGACCCTTTCAAATAATACTATGAGAAAAATGGTGCAAAACTTATGGTGGGGTGCAGGTTATAATATTGTTGCTGTACCTTTAGCAGCTGGTATTTTAGCATTTATCGGCTTGATTTTATCACCTGCAATAGGTGCTATTTTAATGTCACTAAGTACGGTTATTGTTGCAATTAATGCCTTTACATTAAAATTAAAATAAAAGATAGGAGTTTTATTATGATTAAAAAATTATTTTTTATGATATTAGGATCATTACTAATATTATCAGCTTGCTCCAATAATGATGAAAAAGATAAAGACACTAATGACCAAAAAAGTGAGAGCCATATGAAGCATAATGATGAAAGTAAAGTTCCAGAAGATATGAAATCGACTAATGAGGGTGAATTTAAAGTGGGAGATAAAGTAACGATTACAGCAGGGCATATGCCAGGTATGAAAGGTGCAGAAGCTACTGTAAAAGGTGCGTATAAGACATATGCCTATGTTGTAAGTTATAAACCCACAAATGGAAATGAAAAAGTAAACAATCATAAATGGGTCGTAAACGAAGAGATTAAAGATGCACCTAAAGATGGATTTAGCAAGGGCGATACTGTTAAATTAGAAGCAAGTCATATGTCTGGTATGAAAGGTGCTACAGCCAATATAGATAACGTGAAAAAGACTACTGTTTACGTAGTTGATTACAAATCCAAAGATAATGGTAAAATCATTAAAAATCATAAATGGATGACAGGAAATGAGTTGAAAGCACGATAAAAATCTAGTTCTAAATTGAGAAATAAATAGATATAAAAATATCCTCCTTAATCAATAATTTAAATAACTTATTATTGTTAAGGATGATATTTTTTAGTGTGTAAATTAAAAAGAATTTTAGAAGAATAACATTTATCAAAAAACTGTTTATTACCTTATTAAATGATGACAGTCGTTTAAATATTAGTGATTTAGTGATTACAAGGTTTTACTAAGCGCATATCTACTATATAAGTTTAAACAATGCCACGAAATAAGAAGAGTTTTCCAAATTAGACAGTTGCGAGTGGAAATCTCTTCTTTTGATTTTCAAAGGTATATTAATTATACTTATGTTGTGAATAAATTGTGACACCCCATAAAAATAACACCTCATGATTTTGTTAATTTTTAGATGTCATAATAAAGGTATTTACTAAAATTATTTCTGAAGGGTAGTGTAGAGATGAATATTAAAAATGTAGTTGTCGCTGGTGGCGGTGTATTAGGTAGCCAAATCGCTTTTCAGGCTGCGTATTCAGGTTTTAACGTTTCAATTTATGATGTGAATAAAAAAGGGCTTGAAGCGGCAAAAGACCGTTTAGAAAAATTAGTACCGCGTTATATTAAAGATTTAGATGCGCCAGAAGACAAATTAAAAGCAACCGTTAAAAGCATCCAAACTTCAACAAATTTAAAAGAAATTGTCGCAGATGCGGACTTAGTGATTGAAGCCATTCCTGAAAAATTATCAATAAAACAATCATTTTATAAAGAACTTGGAGAAGTTGCGCCAGAAAAAACAATTTTCGCAACAAACTCCTCAACATTATTACCAAGTGATTTTAAAGATGCAACAGGACGTACAGATCGTTTCTTAGCGTTACACTTTGCGAACGAAATTTGGTTAAATAATGTCGGCGAAATTATGGCGACTAAAGACACAGATCGTGCTGTATTTGATGAAGTTGTTGAATATGCAGGAGCAATGGGCTTACACCCAGTGTCAATTAAAAAAGAACATGCAGGTTACGTTCAAAACTCACTTCTTGTGCCATTCTTCCACGTGGCTGAAGAAATGTATGCGAATGAAGAAGAAACACCACAAGAAATTGATAAAATTTGGATGAACGCTATACGTATGAACGTGGGTCCATTCGGTGCGATTGACGTCGTTGGTTTAAATACAAATACTGCTATCGTACAAGCAGAATATGAAAAAGACGGCACACCTTGGAAAAAAGTGTACGTTGACAAAAATAACGTCAAAATCCAAAATGGTGAACTTGGTAAAGCAACAGGTAAAGGATTCTACACATATCCAAACCCTGAATATGAAACTTGGGACATTCCTGTAGGCGAAAAACCATCTGACGAACATTTACAACAAGCCGTCGCGAATGACAACAATGGCGTGTTATCTAAACTGTTATTGTCTTTATTCAAAGCCGCTGAAGATTTATACGTTAACGAAATTGCAGAATACGATGTCATTGATACAACTTGGCATATTAACTCACGTTCACCTATTGGACCATTCGAAATGATGGATGCGATAGGTATTGATAAAGTCATTGAAATTCATGAAAAATACGACAACAACATTGATCAAGACGTGATGAAATTTTTAGAATCACGTCGTGGCAAAACATTTTATTCTTAAAAATGTGTGAATCAAATTAAGCGCGCTCATCTTCAAATAGATGGGCGCGCTTTTTTAGGATGTTCATCTTTTGTGGTGGGCAGATAATTAAAAGTAACTAATTTTATATTTAACTTAATCATAACACGTAGTAATCACTACATTCATTTAAGCGTACAGTTAATTATTAATTGTGCGCTTTTTGAGTACTATCATTTCTTTAATGCTCGCTTGCCAAGGCGCCTCACTTTAACTAATTTTGGCTTTGTTAAACAATGGAAGCCAAAATGGATTTTCAGTTCGGCTTGTTGCCTTAGGCGTCTCGCATTAGAAATGATTGTTACGCCATATAGTTATATGAGTGTTTGTGACATGTTAAGTAGCGATTACTACGTAATATTTATGCGACGTCATTTATTAATAAACCATGCTTTTTACGTCATTGATACAACTTGAAAATAATAAGTATTCTGGCTTTAAAGTTATTAAAGTTTCGATAACCATACGATACACGTTTAATTAGCTTAATTTTATTATTGATACCTTCAATCGCTCCATTGTTAAACATAGGGTGCTGGATTGTTGCGTAAAGGACATACTCGTATTTCTTATAGAATCGAATCACACGCCAAACACCACGCGATACCTGTTTCTTTTCGACACCTCGCAGTATTTCTTTGAAACGTAACCAATCACATTGTTTCAATGCTTCTCGAAGTTGGTGGACTAACATATATGTGTCATAGAGCTGTTGATCAAGATTTAATAGATACCCTAGAATATCTCTTGAGGTTGTGTATGTTTTGAAAGACTTTGACCAGAAGTATTCATAGCTATTAATATCTTGTCTGTCGGAAAGGAAGAGTCTCCAGTGTTTTTTCAGTTTCGTGTAATCGGTTGAAGATTTATAACGATAAGCATTCATAACAGAAATACGTTGCTTATTAAGTTCACGGTTAAGGTGCTGAACGATATGAAAACGATCAAAGATTAAAATCGCATTTGGGAATACTTCATGAACGAAGTTAATATATGGCTCATACATATCCGCTGTTACAGTTCTAACAGCTATTCTTTCACGTCGGTCAAAGCGATAGAAATATTCTTTGAGCTTATGAATGCGTCTATCTTCTAAAATATCGATAATCTGATTCGTTTCATTATTTACAAACAGAAAACTCATCGCCGTTGTCACGTTCTTAACGCTTTTAAACTCATCTATGGAGATATGTCTGGGTAAGCCTGATGAAGGTTTGACTGTCAGTGATTGTGAAAGTTTATGAAGACATCTTTTAACTGTACTCGGTGAAACACTACAATCATTGGCAATGTCTAGTTCGGATTGTACACGAGTGAGTCTATGTGGAATCGCTAACTTCACGCGATTCGTAATAAAACAGTGACTATCAACAATGCTTGTTTGAGCCGTGAAAGTCTTTGAACAGTGTAAACATTTAAAGCGTTCTTTCGCTAAGTTAAGATAAACATTAGACTCTTGAGATTTTAACAACGTCAAACGCGAAACACGTTTACCGTGCTTATGTATTTGCCCGTCATTGACACAACCACACTTCATACAAGCTTCAGGTTTATAAGAAAGGGTTCCATAAACAACTGTAGAAAGCTGACCACGCACTTCTACATCTTCCTCCACCTTCATAACTTGAATATTTTCATCTTTAATTTTTAGTAGTTTTAATATATCATTACACATAGGCGCATCATGTCTCCTCTCGATTTTTTGTTTGGTCACTTAAAATTATAGAGGCATGAGCGCTTTTTTTGTATCTAAAATGATTAAAAACATAAAAGGCGGGATAGCATTTCATGCCATCCCACCACAAAAGATGAAGAACCAATATAGAAAAGAAAGTGATGAATAATGTCTATTGTAAAAATTCAAGGAGTGAAAAGATTAGATAATGCAATAAATAATGAAGTTGACACAAAATTATGTCATCTTGGTAAAATAAGTGTCAAATAAGGAGCCATTTTTCTTTCTTTTTTGTAGATAGACATTGTTAAACCAACAAAAATTAGCAATCCATTTTATATGCTAATTGGATTGCTAAAAGGTTTGTTATTTTATGTTTTGTACTATTAAACTTAACCCGTTAGATAATGGCACGCTACCCTCTTATATTCATTCAGTATGAAGTAACAATTGATCTAAATCCATTATTTTAATTTTCTTTTTCGGTAACCGTTTGATCAATCCAAGTTCTTCTAGATTAGTAAATTTACGGCTGATTGTTTCTGGTGTGGTACCAAGATACGAGGCTAAATCCTTTTTGGACATTGGTAAGATAATCGTTGGACTATTGCCACTTCCCTTTTCAACATTCTCAGCTAAAAAGGATATAATGCGGGTTTCTACATTTTCAATCGCTACTTGTGTGGTTTGTTTTTCAGAATCCTTCAAACGCATAGTTACTTCTGACAGTATTTTTAATGAGATCTGCGGATATTTCACCAAATACTCTTGTAAATCCTCTCGTTTAATTAAACAAATGGATGTATTTTGTAGTGCTTCCGCATAGTTCTCATGAATACTTCCAGGTTGGAAAATAGCGACTTCACCTGTAAAATCACCGGGATTTAAAATGCGAACAAGTTGTTCTTTTCCAGAATCCGATAAGCGATAAATCCGAGCCTTACCCGAATTGATAATATATAAGGTATCATCTTCCTCATCTGCACGGAATAACATTTCCCCTTTTTGTAGATGAAGTGTCTTGGCAGATTCCGCAATCAAATCCATTTGTGAGTCTTTCAAATGGTTAAAAATAGGAACAATACGAATACATTCTGCATGTCCATGTTGGTGATGACAACATTGGTTTTGTTCCAAAATAACCTCTCCTTTTTATAAAAAGCCTAAGAGGGCATCTTAGGCTTCCTTTCTATTCACTCGATTAAGCAGGTTTTACCTTTGATTTGACAACAGGATATCCTAAGTCTTCAATTGCCTTTTCGATATCGTTAATAGCGACTGCTTCTGAATCAAAATCTACTTTTACTTTACTTGCATTGAACATTACTTTCAAGCTATCTTGATTCACACCGTTTATTCCTTTCACCGCATTTTCAATCTTTTGCATACAAGATGGGCAAGATAAGGTTTCTAATTGAATCGTTGCTTTTTGCATAAATCATTTCCCCCTTCATTTTTTAACGACCGTAAACCAATCTATTCTTTTGTTTTTGAGTTACTTTAAGCCTGATATGCTTTATCTACTTCTGATAACATCTCGAATGTGCCTGCATACGTTTCACATACATCTCCAGGAATGGTGTAGTTGTCTGTGATTTTTCGTAATTGAGCAAATTCAGCATCTAAGTCAGGTTTGTTCGTACCTGCGTCTTTTACTTTTCCACTAATTGTTTCAAACAATTCACGTACTTCAAAGGCTTCTGGGTGATTCTTACCATGGGCCCGTGTAATTGCAGTGGTGTATAAATCCAGTTTTTCAAAATGGTTTGTTATTACTTCGTTAAATGTTTGTTCAGACATTATTATTTCCCTCTTTCTATATATAATTTTTGTTATGTGTGTTTGTCTTAGGCAGATTTTACTTTTGATTTAACAACGGGATATCCTAAGTCTTCAATTGCCTTTTTGATATCGTTAACGGTGATCGTTTCTGAATCAAAATCTACTTTTACTTTACTGGCATTGAATAATACTTTTAAGCTATCTTGATTAATCCCATTTAATCCTTTCACCGCATTTTCAATCTTTTGCATACAAGATGGACAAGATAATGTTTCTAATTGAATAACTGCTTTTTGCATGAATTATTTCTCCTTTCATCTTATCTTTGACTTTTTTGTTTTCCCTCTTCTTCTTTACAATTTAAGTATAGCTGAGGTTCAACGAAATGAAATTGACGCAAATCAAGTTTCAAGAAAAAGTAGGGGAGTATTTTGTTCTTCCTACCTGAATACTTCCCCTTTATCATTCGTCAAGACCGCTTTCTATTAAATTTATCCTCTCAAACGGTATCGAAGCAATCTCATACCATTCAAGATGACTACTAAGATACTTGCTTCGTGAACCAACATCCCGATTGACATATTCATCCATTCACTAAATAGTAGGCTAGCAAGTAAGATTAATACCACACCAACTGCTATGGCGATGTTCTGTTTCATGTTTCTTGAAGTTGATTTTGTTAAGCCTAATGCGTGTGGTAAACGACTAAAGTCAGAATTCATTAAAACAACATCTGATGTTTCAATTGCAACATCTGTTCCACTTCCCATGGCGATTCCGATATCTGCTAAGGCTAATGAAGGACTATCATTCACTCCGTCACCGACAAAGGCAATGATCCTGCCTTCTGCTTGCATTTTTTCGATATAAGCAGATTTTCCTTCTGGAAGCATATGACCGTGTGCTTCTGTTAACCCAAGTTCTCGAGCAACTAAATCTACGGTTCCTTGGTTGTCCCCAGAAAGAACGACAAGGTTTTTGACCCCTAGTTTTTTCAGTTTTTGAAGATCTTTTTTAACACCTGGACGGATTTGATCCCGAATACCCATCAGAACGTTTAATTCTCCGTCGACCGTAGTTAACACAAGAGAATTCCCATTTTTCTCAAAGCGTTCGACGTCTTTTTTAGCTTTTTCGCTTAATTTCACATTTTCCTTTTCCATTAATGCTACGTTACCAACGGCTATACGATGAACACCTATTTTTGCTACAATTCCGCCACCTTTAACGACTTCGGTTTCTTCAACAGTAGAGAAAGTTGTCTCGCCAATATCCTGTAGGACAGCTTTCGCTAGTGGGTGGTCCGATTCACGCTCCACACTTGCTAAATATCCTAGAACCTCTTCAGTATTTTTTCCGTAAAATTCTTTTTCGGCAACTTCAGGGTTTCCTACTGTCAATGTTCCTGTTTTATCAAAAACGATAGTATCTACTCTGCTAAAGTCATTGATAACTTCACTACCTTTTAAGAGGACACCATTACGTGCACCGTTTCCGATACCGGCAACGTTGGATACAGGAACCCCGATAACTAATGCACCTGGACATCCTAAAACAAGAATCGTGATAGCTAGTTCAATATCTTTTGAGAAAAACCAAACAATAAAACCAAGGACTAACACAGCTGGTGTATAATATTTAGAGAATCGGTCAATGAAACGTTCTGCTTCTGATTTGGAATCCTGTGCCTCTTCCACTAATTCGATAATTCTACCAAATGTTGTATCTTCTCCAACGCGATCAGCTCGAATTTGGATCGTTCCATTTTCTAAGATAGATCCTGCAAATACTTCAGAATCAACCTTTTTACTTACAGGTAAAGATTCTCCAGTAATACTTGCTTCATTAATGTGACCTTCACCAGTTAACACTGTTCCATCTACCGGAACTTTTGCACCCGTTTTAACTAATAAAATATCACCTTCGTCTACATCATTGACATCTACTTCTTCAAATTCTCCGTTTTCCATTTGCTTTAAAGCACTTTCTGGTGCCAGCTCTGTTAATTCTTTAATGGCAGAACGTGTTTTGTTCAAGGTACGTTGCTCCAAGTATGAACCAAATAAGAATAAGAAAGTAACGATGGCTGATTCCTCATAATTTTGAATCAATACTGCCCCAATAACTGCAATGGTAACTAAAACATCAATACTGACAACTTTTACTTTTAATGCCTGATAGGCTTGGATTGCAATCGGCGCCACACCAAGAATGGATGCAATGATGAGCGACCAATTGAAAATGGCCATGTTGTCTAAGGAAAATCGTCCGAAGAATGCAAGTGCAATCAAAATTGCACTGACCAGTGTAATGGAATTCTTTTTACTTAATATATATCTTTGCATGTTGATTCCCTCCAATTTCATTTGTATTCCTTGTTGATGACTCTAGTATAGGATGTTTCTATAAAATAAAAATTGATTAGTATCAAGTTCTATTGTAAAAGTGAAAAATTATAAAAGAACAGCAAAACAAATCTAACTGTTTTACTGAATAACTCTTATATATTATCGAACATACAATAAAGATGTCTTGGTTTTGAGTGTCCTGTTTTTTACTACACGGTAGGATTGGCTTAATATCAACCTTTACTCGTTTTTTAGCTATTTCTACTGTTATTAAAGGCGTTGCGCGAACGTTGCTTTGTAAAAGAACCGAAAAATAATAGATTATAAGTCAGAGAGGAGTTAGCTATGGATATTGGTTCGAAAATAAAAACTAAAAGAAATGAATTGAATTTAACTCAACAAGATCTAGCTGAAAAGGTGTTTGTTACGCGACAAACGATTTCTAAATGGGAATTGAGAAAAAGTACACCGGATTTAATTAGTTTGAAATTGTTAGAGAAAGCATTAGTTGCTGACTTCTTCGAAAATGAGATGGTCAGTCAATCGGAAGGAGCAAAATCAATGAATAAAAAAATACAATTTAAAGATATTCTTTTTACTTTGTTACTCGGTTTATCATATCTACCCTTACGCATTTTATTTACCTTCTATGAAAAGCATCGATCATCAAAATTTTCAGCCTATATTGTTAAACCTGCTTTTATCGCTTTATTTATTTATTTCATTGCAAGTATTCGGTCAGAATTTCTCTTTTCAGTAACTCTTGTAACAATAGCTCTTTACTTTGCCTTCACTCTTTATCATGAAGCTTAATTGGTCAGTTATTGATGAAAAAAAGCAACAATTCTTGTTAAAAATTGAGATGAAAATTCTAATTGTTCACTAAAAGAACTTTAGCAATATAGTTCCTTTAGAGAACAATTATCCAGTTAAGACTACTGATTGACTTAGCAAATGAAACAGAATTAGCACAAGGATATGTACCTTTTTATGAAAGATATATACAAACCTTCCACCCAACATTTTTTGAATACGATCATCTGGTAGGCTTTTCTGACAAGCTAGATGAAAAGATTTTAGAAGTAAATAAAATAGATATTAGAAATGTAGATCAGCTAGAAGATAAACTTATGAAAGTTCTAGAAGTGTTAAATGAGTATAGGAAAGATAGTCCTGAATAGAAATCTAACGCCCTACTGTTGTTTTGACACCACCATAAAGCCAACAGGAAAGATTTATTAGCTTAATAGTGGGGGTTAACTTTATGAAGCATTTAAATCGTTTCTAAGAGCTTCTGATTATCTAAATATATAAATATACCTACACAACAAACAAAGCCAAACAAGAAGGCATATAACAAGTTATAGAGTTTATTTTATCTCTTTCAATCATTCAGTCTTTCAATCTCTTTTATATCAAGTTCTTTTTCTTCCAGATGATTTTCATCTACTGTATTTAGATTTTCTTGCTCTTGATAGAATGAATGACTGTTAATATTAAAACTATTAATATTAGAACTGTTAGTATTAGTTCTGTTAGTAATAAAGATGTCTTGGTTTTGAATGTCCTGTTTTTTAGGGAACGGTAGGATTGGCTTAATATCAATGATGCTAGACTGAATAACGGACACAGTAAATTGATAATAAATTAAGCTATAATGAAAGTAATCAATTTACAGGAGTGTTCGTTATGTCTAAAAGAAAATATGATCATAGCTTTAAAATGGAAGCAATTCAGTTAGTAGAATCTGGTAGAAAAGCAACAGAAGTTTCAAGAGATTTAGACATCCCTATTCAAACATTAACCAAATGGCTAAGTGTTTATCGTAAAGAAGGTGAAAAAGGATTTGTTGGTAGTGGTAGACGTACCCCTAAGAAACAGTCTGAAGTTGATCTACAAAAAAGATTAAAAGAGCTAGAAGAAGAAAATAAGATATTAAAAAAGGCTCTATGCACATCTTTGCCAAAGACCAGAAGTAATATACAGGTTTATTGAAGAACACCGACATGAATTTCGTGTTATAAAGATGTGTGAAGTGTTAGGTGTTTCAAAAAGTGGCTATTATGGTTGGAAGAATCGTAAACCAAGTAAACGTACAATTAGACATGATGTATTGAAAAAACATATTTATCAAATTTATATTCAAAGTCAAAAACGTTATGGTAGTCCTAAAATTACACAAGTACTAAGAAGCAAAGGATGTACGGTCACACAAAGAACAGTCAGTAAGATAATGAATGAATTAGGTATTAAATCAAAACGCTATATACGATATAATATGTAAGAAGATTTTTATTTTTCAGACAGCCTTAAAAAAATCAAAACGGAAGGATTTTTATCTTGTTCAACTACTTATTTACAAACAGGCAGGGGCAGTTTCTCGTTGCAGGGATTATCTTTATAATCCTCGGATTTGCATTGATGCCGGTAGAGGGTATCTACAGTTCCATTGCGTTTTACATCGCAATTTTCTTTCTCGGTTTCTATGCATCCAAGAATGCGGTCATCGAGACGATTAGAGAACGTTCACCAAACGTTGACTTACTGATGATTCTTGCTGCTATTGGTGCGGTCATCATCAATTATGAGTCAGAGGGTGCACTGTTACTTCTAATCTTTGCGGGTGCTGAAGTGCTTGAGAACTACGCGACTAGTAAATCCACAAAAGCCATTTCTGAACTGATGTCCCACCTTCCTTCAACAGCAAGTAGAATCGGGGCTGATGGAGAAATTACGGAAATTCCTACAGAAGAACTGATCCAAGGCGATATCGTCCTTGTTGCTAAAGGGGAACAAATCCCAATCGATGGACAGGCAGACCGTCAAGTATCGGTTAACGAAGCAGCGCTGACAGGGGAATCTGTTCCGGTTGTAAAAGAAAAGGATGAAGAAGTTTTTGCCGGTACGGTAAACGATGGCAACTCGTTTAGATTAACTGTAACGAAAACGAGTGATGATACGATCTTCTCGAATATCGTGCGTATGGTTGAAGAAGCACAGCAAAGACCATCGAAACTATCGAAAACCATCGATCGAATTGAATCGAAATATGTAATCTCTGTTTTAATCGGGGTACCGGTGTTTATCGCTATCCTTTACTTCTTTAATAATTTAGGATTTGAAGAATCATTCTACCGTGGAATGGTCATGCTGACAGTAGCAAGCCCGTGTGCGCTCGTTGCATCGGCAACACCAGCGACACTGAGTGCGATTAGTAACGGTGCGAAAAACGGTATTCTGTTTAAAGGCGGTGCCGCGATGGAGGCACTGAGCACGATGGACATTCTATATAGTGATAAGACAGGAACACTCACATACGGTGACTTCGTCGTTGAAGAATACGCAGCTGATGAAGATACATTAAAAGAAGTGGTAACGATTGAACAACACTCGAGTCACCCGATCGCAGAAGCGATTGTGAAGAAGTTTAAAACTTTAGATTTAGATAGTGTCGATGACAGTGAACCGGTAGAAGAAATCGTCGGCAGCGGAATGAAGAAAGGCGATATCATCGTCGGTAAACCCGATGCATTTAAAGACTACACAGACCCATCGAACTACAGAGATCAAATCATTGCTGGAAATACGAATATCTTTGTCGGAGAGAGTGGACAAATTACTGGATACTTCTCGCTGGCAGACCAAGTCCGTGATGAAGCAGTACATGCCGTTGAAAACTTCCAGAACTCTGACATTGAAGTCGTACTCTTAACAGGAGATAATGAAACTGTTGCAGAAAAAGTTGCTGGAGAAGTGGGCATCACAGACTACACCGCATCATGTCTCCCTGAGGACAAAGTACGCTTTGTAAATGAAAGTCAGAAGAAGAGTAAGATTGTCGGGATGATTGGAGATGGAATCAACGACGCACCCGCACTGGCAAACGCTGATATCGGTATTGCAATGGGAAGCGGATCATCCGTTGCGATGGAATCATCAGACGTCGTAATCGTTAAAAACAACTTACAAAAACTATTCTATAGTTTCATGTTAAGTAATCGACTCAATCGCATTATTTTAGCAAATATTATCTTCTCTATTAGTGTGATTGTTATACTTGTATTATTAAATATATTCGGACTCCTAAATCTACCAACAGCAGTGCTCTTCCACGAAGGATCAACGATACTCGTTATCCTAAACGGATTAAGACTATTAAGAGCGAAATAATAGTATATTTATCTACTGTAAAGAGGAATACACCTTGTATAAATCAATATTGCTCGCTGCAGACGGTTCGGAAAACAGCCTGAGAGCAGCAGAAGAATCAGTTTTCCTAGGCTCAGACGAATCGAGTTTCGTTAATGGACAGGTCTTGCAGTAGACGACGGAGGGACTGCATACTAAGGAAATTAAATGAGACATAAAATAAGAGTCCGGGACATAATGTT
>NZ_JAFENV010000038.1:0-4911 GCF_016892225.1 Staphylococcus sp. GDY8P47P
AGGATTTTTTAAAGATAAAGATTTAGAATTTTTACGTGCATATGATGCGTATGAAAAAGAAAAAGACCCAACAACAGGTAAAAAAGTTAAGACAGACAAAAAAATGGGTGTATGGGTTGAACTGATGATTGCAAAAGATAGAACAATTTATGAAGTGATTGATAATAAAACTGGCGAAAAGACGGTAAAAAAAGCTGAAAACTACGGCGAAAAATTTATGTGTTTGTTAACAGACCCAACCCGAAATGCATCAGATTTTGACAAGTTTAGTATTGGGGACTCAGTAAAAATTGTTGGATATCAAAGCGAAGTAATTATGGGGACTTACAGCGATATTTTACAACCACGTGTTAAAGATGTTGTACCAAAAGGCGACAATGGTCAACAAGTATCAAAGCGAAGTGAATAATGATGTTTAAGTTAAAAATTAGAAGTTTGAGAATAAGACGGCAAATTCGTCTAATTAAAATGATGTTAGGGCTTGTAGTGTTTGTGATGATACTACAAGCATTAACATTTATTTTAAAGTATGGTATTTCTAAAATCACGACTGCCAAATGGGTTGATCTGACTGCTGCAACTTTAAATAAATATACAATGTGGCTGTTAATATTTATGTGTTTGGTTTGGGTGTTGGTTTTTGGTTTTCGATTAATCGATGGGGGTATTTTAAAAAATCGAAATTTGGTTCAATCTTATAAAAATTATAAATTTAAAAACTTGATAGACAAAAGTTTAATTTATAGTGAAATGTACAAGACGGTTACAACAATTGATAAAAATGAAATTACGATTGCAAAGACGCCGAAAGTTAATATTATTGATGACGTAACAATTCACGTTGAAAACATGGTAGGTTTGAGTGATAAATTAGATAATTTTAAATCACATTTGTCAGCAACATTAAAAGGCACAGTCATTGTTGATACATTTCAACTTGATAAATCAGCAAATTTTTACGAAGTAAAATTTATAAACATGAGCAAAGATAATCGTTATTTATTTGAAACAAATGATGAATATTTAGAATCTATCAATTCGACTGAAGTTTATGAATTACCATTGATGAAAAATCTTGTTGTTAATGTGGCAAAGACACCCCACATGCTTGTTGCTGGTGCAACTGGTCAGGGTAAATCGTATTTGCTTTATCACATATTATTTAACTTTATTTTAAAAGATTGTGAGATTTATTTGATTGACCGAAAAAAAGTGCTAACGAAATTTAAAAATATTGTAGGTCATGATAATGTTGCTGACGATCATCCAGAAGAAGAAGATTCGAATATTTTTAAAGTGATTAAAAAAGTTGAACAAATCATGGATGAACGTGAAAGAATTTTAAATGAAAAATATGCTGAAGATTTAGATGTTGATTTTAGGGTTGAGAATTGGAAACCTGTATTTTTGGCTATTGATGAACTAGGTTCACTTGCGAGTGAGTTTGCAACACCGAAGAACGAAAAGGCGTTCTACAAAATTTTGCAAAGTATTATTCAACGTGGTCGAGCAACGGGGGTTAATGTTATTGTCAGCTTACAACAACCTAATGCGAAGAATTTACCAACTGCAATACGTGACAACTTAATGTTTAAAACAATCTTAGGTGATACAGACGAAACAACACGAAGTTTAGTTTTTACATCAAGTGATTTGTCTGATATTAAATTCCAACCGGGAGAAGGTTATTTCACTTTAGCTGGTAAACATAATAAGCCGTCAGTTTTGTTTGTTCCAACGTTTAAAATTCCTTTAACAATCGAGAATTTAAAAGAATTGAAAGATGTGGGTAATTAATCAACGTTTATGCCGAGAAAATTCATTGTTGGTTAGAAGACCCCTTAACTAAACTTGTAGACGAATGTCGGTATAGCGTGAGCTATTAAACCGACCATTCGACAAGTTTTTGGGTTTGTTAAGGGGTCGGAATCTGACCGGCAATGAAGGAATTGGAATAAATGTTTAACTTGATAGATTAAGCGTTCGATGAATTATGCTACAATAAAAAAAGCAACGTAAAAATGTTTGGCGACAGTTTACGTTGCGAAGTGATTTAGTTGTGTTTAAGTTTTTGTTTAGTTGTACAGTGCTTATTATATCGTGGTTAGTGTTAAAAGACAATCACTCGACCTGCAGAATCGAGTGCCGTAAAGAAAAAATCTTTAGATTTTTTTAGGCACGAAGATTCAAACGGTCGAGCGGTACGTCTAGTAATACGTACCGCGACGCACCTCAGCACCCCCCCCCCTAAACAACGCTTGAACGCCTCTAAATCCTTTCATATCAACGGTTCAACCGAGATTGGAGGATTTTTTGTTGATTGATGTTAATGTAGACCAATTTACCCTAACGATTTACATCGATGAAGATGAATACTTAGCTTACGATGAACATTATTTCGATTATATTCAAGACCGATTTGCAAGTACATTAAACTTAATAGATTTGTTTGGTTTACCAGTTCGCCTCAATTATGGCGACGGTTGGTACAATACAATTTATGATTATGGTTACTATGACAGACATTTATTTTTTAAGTATAACGATGAATCATTAGACAATCAGATTTCAGTTGTTTTTCATGCTGGAATGTTGAAAGAATACTTAAAAAGTTATCGTAATAAAATTGATGAGAATATGACTGTTTTTAAATTGTTAAAGAAAATGTCAACGCTTGGCAATGTTCGACTTTCAAGATTAGATGTAGCAATTGATTTAATTGACGAAAACATTGTAGTAGATGATTTGGCTAAACGTATCAACAACTATGATGTGCTTATTAAAAATTCAAGGGGTTCAAATATTGCTGTTGAGTCCATTCAACAAATTGGGAATGGTGGCAAAGTTGAAACAATGTATATTAATAAGCGTAAATCAGCATCATTTTTAAGAATCTATGATAAAAAGATTGAAGCACTGCTTAAAGAGTCTGCTGATGTTAAAACTGCAATTGAATGTGAAAATTGGACACGAATAGAACTAGAATTGAAGAAATACTATGCGAATAACATAACAGCAAGCATTTTAAAGTGTGATTCAGAATTTGATTTTAAAAAAGTTATTTTGGGTGCATTTCTAGAGAAGTTTAAATTTTTAGAACTTGAAAAACCTGAAGAAGATGATTCTGACGGATACGTCGATATGCAATTTTATCAAGATCTGAAAGATTTGATAAAAAATGAGATAGTACATTTACCCGGCCACGAACGAGAAAGAGTCACAGATTTAGAAAGAAAGTACAAAAATTTGTTTAATAACGGAAGTATGCGACTATTTGCTATGATAAAACAGGCATATGGCGAAGAAGGCTTGAAAGAAGTATTTGAACGAATTAATACAGATTGTGAAAAAGTTGAATTGAATAGAGACCACGTCAGACTAATTAATAAATTTAAAAGTGAAGTACCATTTTTTAAGGATAAAAGACATTAACTATTTGTTAATGTCTTTTTTTAAATCTTGATAAGCAAAAATTGAATCGATTTTTTCACGTAATAAATCGTTAATTTCATCTTTATCAGCAATGATTTGTTTTTGTTGTTCGATAATGTTTTGTTGATTATTACATTCATCATTTAAAAACTTATTATCTTCTTTTAAATGGGCAATAATTTCATTACGTTGTTTTAATTTAAAAATTTCTGGTTCTATTTTGTTTACAAAGTAGCTATAAATTTCATTCCAATGTCTTCCGCCTTTTTGTTTAATAATATTTTTAAATTCTTCTGTAGTATTTTCTTTTTCTTCAATATTAGTTAATTTTTGAAGTTCTGCCATATTTAGTTCATCTAATTTTTTAAATTCAAAGCCATTAATTATAGCAACCAATTTTCTAACGCCCTGCAAAGTAAAAATATACTTTTTAACGCCACGATTGTTTTTTGTTGTTTTTAAATTTTGTGCAAGTTGTTCAACAATTTTTGGATCGCGTAATTTTCTAAGTATCGTTGCTTTAGATTTGTTAGCAGCGATAGCAACTTCATCTACACTATAAGTTTTAATGTCTTTTAAATGAGGGTTTTGTTCTTCTAATGCATTTTCAAATTCTTCAATTTCTAGCTGATTCATTATAAATCACTCCTTTGATTTGTTGTGACTTTTTAAATATTTTGATTAAATACTTTAAAAACATCGATTTATAAGGCCTTGTAAATATTATAATTAATTAAACTTTTTTAGTCAACTTATTGATGATTTATTGTGACTAATTCAGAATAAATGTACAAGCTGATGAAAGAGGTGAAACAAATGTCACAAAGAGGAAATTTTAAAATCGAAGATAAAGAAATTTTAGTTGCTGGCTTGAGTGGGTTTGAAAAAAATAATGACGAAGGTATTTTGATTATTAATCAACTTTTAAATTCAGTTTCAAATTTTACAGTTAATTGGCGTTGTTTAAATTTAAACGAAGATGAGATTATGAGAATTTCATACGGCTATGGCGAAGTTAGTTCAAATTTAGCTTTAATTATCGACATGTTAATTGAAACATTAGATTTAATTTTTGAAACAAAAAATGTTTTTGAATCACGTGAAAGATTGGAAAAAATGTTTTTAGAAAAAGATGATATTGAAACAATAGTTAGACGAGCAGAAACGTTCAAAATGATGACCGAGGCAAACAATAGGAACATTAGAAATAATTATTTAAATATTAAAGAAAGAATTGATTAATATGCAAAATAACAACGATAACATTATGTTAAAAAGTATTAAGCTAACGTTTAAACTAACATTCGATTTATTAAAGTACATTTTGAAATTAATCATTCAATTATTAAAGTATTTAATTTTAGCAACTTGCAAACTGGTTAAATTAGGTTGTTTATACCTTATAACAAAATTCAAAAATATATAAAAGGAGTTTTTAATTATGAGACTAGTAGATACATTTTTAAAATTTGATGCTGA
>NZ_JAFENV010000039.1:0-663 GCF_016892225.1 Staphylococcus sp. GDY8P47P
TTGACTATCAAATGCTATACCAAAATCTACATAATTTCTTCTTGTATTGATCAGTGTTTTTTTTAATTCTTTAAATAATATTTTTTCAGTCGACGTTACAATATCTAATTTAATCCACTCAGGAAATTCCCCTGATTTCTTTTTAAATTTAAGTGCCAATTTTGAAATATCTTGTTTAAGATAATTAGTTTTTTTTAATAACTTAACCTGTGCTTTAACACTTGACCTACCTAAACTTAAAAAAACATAATTATTAATTTCAGTCTTATTATTTACTTCAGATATTAATTTCTCTAATTTATGTTCAAATTCCATTGTTTCCTCCTTATTTTTAAATATTTATCCTATTTCCATTAATTTATATCATAGTATTTAAAATAAAACCAGGCCATGTAAGGCCTGGTTTTAAGTTCTACCCAAAATTATGAAGTCTAAATATTATTTTTCTTCATTATTTTTGTTTTTACGACGTTTGCCGACTAAGAATAATCCTCCAAGCGCAGCGAATAGTGAACCAAATAATGTGGCATTATTTTGAGCATCATTACCAGTATCTGGTAACTCTTTATTATTTGGTTTATCTGCTTTGTCATTATGATCTTTATCGGCATCTGAGTCAGCGTCTGCGTCTGAATCTGCATCTGCGTCTGCATCTGAGTCAGC
>NZ_JAFENV010000039.1:684-1147 GCF_016892225.1 Staphylococcus sp. GDY8P47P
GTCCGCATCTGCGTCACTATCATCAACAACTATTGCTGAGCCTTCGTCTGATACATTACCTGCGTCATCTGTTTCAACTGCTGTGATTTTATCACCGTTGTTTAATTCTGTACCTCCTGGTACCTCTACACTCCAGCTTCCATCTTCACCTACTGTTCCTGTTCCTGTTGTTCCATCTGGGAATGTTACAGTGATTGTATTGCCTGGTTCACTTCCTGTTCCAGTTACTGTATCTGCTCCTGCTTCTGGGACATCCACTGTTGGTGCATCTGGTGCTACTGTATCTGTTCCTACTATTACAGGTACTTTAATGTGATCTTCCGTACCATCTGGATATTTCACTGTCACATCTACTTCTGTTGTACCTGGTGTATTACCGTCTGGTAATTGTGTTTCGTCATCCACCGTAATTGTTGGTTGGTCTTTATCCGCTGGATAGTCCGGAATTGTTACTGCTCCTGTT
>NZ_JAFENV010000039.1:1177-9045 GCF_016892225.1 Staphylococcus sp. GDY8P47P
TTACATCATCCTCAGTTGTTGATGTTCCGTAATCTTTTGTTACTTCATCCGTTGTTGGTTGATAAGCATCGTTATCTGCTTGTTTGTTTGTTGTTACTGGTACTGTCACATGATCTTCTGTGCCATCTGGATATGTCACTGTTACTGGAACATTCACTGTACCTGGCGTATTACCGTCCGGTAATTTACTTGGATCATCTACTTTAATTGTTGGTGTTCCTTTTTCTGATGGATAATCTGGAATTGTTACTGCTCCTGTTACATCATCCTCAGTTGTTGGTGTTCCGTAATCTTTTATAACCTCGACTGTTTCTGGATGATAGGATTTCTCTTGAGTAGCAACTACGAATGAATCTGAACCTACATCTTTACCACCTGAAACTAAGTATACTGTATAAACATCGCCTGGCTTTGCTGTGTCTGGTACCACAAATGTACCTTTTTGTTCACCATCAGTATATGAAGTAATGTCATCTGTTTTTTTAACTACATTACCGTTGCTGTCTCTCCATTCTATATGAGATGGAAGTGGTGATAATTGTGAACCACTTAAATCAATGTCAATTGTGTCTTTAGGTTGTGCTGGTTGTGTAGTGTTATTGTACTTCACAATATCAATTTTAGTGTCCGTTGTCGGAATTAATGCAAAATTCACATTATACCATCCGCCCTTAACTGGTTTAGCAACTGGTGCTGTTTGAGGCGTAAATGATAAATTTGAATTTGCCCCAGTAAAAATTGGTGAGGTAAATGAAGAATATCCTAGTACTTTTTCTCCATTAGGATTCATTACGTAACCATAGATATAATCATTATTAATTTTTTTATCTGTTGGGAAATGAACAGTATAATATCCATCCGCATTTGTCTCACCATAAACCGTTGCTGATATATATTCGGGATGATCTTTTAATAATGTTTTTGTTGCGTCTGCTTGTTCTGCTTTAGGTAAACTTTCTACTTGATTTTTATATGCTTGAACACCTTTATCAGTTAATGAAGAAAATACTACAGTATAACCATCTGCTATTCTATCACTTGCAAGTGGGTTATAACTTGGACCAGTTGTTGAGTTAGCTAAGTCTCCCCCAGTTCCTGTTTCTAACCATACACGACCTTGGATAGAATTTGTTGAAAGTGGACTGTCAGCGCCTTGAGTATCATGAATCCATTCAGATTGTGGGCGAGTCATATATTCACCATCAGGTTCAATCCCCATAAAGATACCTGTACGTTGCATATTTGTACCTGCTAATGGGAACTGGCCAATATTATTACTAGTAATTGAATCTACATATGAACCGGGTAAAAAACCGCCTGCGGTACGTAACATTGTTGCTGTATTACCATTATGTGTTTTAAAGTCTTCAATCCAAATTCTATAATATTGATTATTTTCAGCACGATACGTATGTTCTTTGCCATTTGCATCTACATATGGTTCTCTTAAGTCGAATGCGTAGGCTCCGGGACCAACTTGCGAAGCATTTGATTTTCCTAATGAATTAGTCGTTGCCGCTTTATATATTGGTGATACCACACCATCTTTATCAATCCATTGCATATAAACGGGTGTTCCTTCAGGAACTGGTGTTAATCCATTTGACATTGTTGCAGGTGTTCCTTCGTCTACAATCCATGCGCGTCCTGATAATGTATTAGCCGCATTTGTAGCATCTGTAGATGAGTTAATATAACCATTTTTAATCGCATCTGCTTCAATAATTTGATTGTTTTTAGGACTTGCAACATTATCGTTTGTTGGTGTATCGGCAGCTAACGCCATCGCAGCGAACATTCTTGGTCTTAGTGTATTTGTTGTTTCCTCATTACGAGCTGTTGCTGAATTTACGCTTAACGGCGTAGCAACTGGTGTTTCATTATCATTATTAGCATAATCATTTTGAACAAGTGCAGCGATGGCTTCTACTTCTGTTGCATTAGATGTATCTACTCCACCATTTTCGAGAGCTTGAACTGTATCATCACTTGATACATTTAAATTTTCAGAGATATTTTGAATTGAATCACTGACATCAGGTTGCTCAATAACATCCCTAGTTGTTTCATGTTTGTCTAGTGATGGTTGGTTTGTTTCTGTACTGTCATTTGCTGCTTTTTCTTCTGCTGATAATTCATCTGTTTGAGTACTTTCTTCAGTTGGCTTCTCTTCTGTTGATGGTTGTTCTGTTGTACTTTCTTCAGTTGCTTTCTCTTCTGTTGATGGTTGTTCTGTTGTACTTTCCTTACTTGCTTTCTCTTCTGTTGATGGTTGTTCTGTTGTACTTTCCTTACTTGCCTTCTCTTCTGTTGATGGTTGTTCTGTTGTACTTTCTTCACTTGTTTTCTCTTCTGTTGATGGTTGTTCTGTTGTGCTTTCTTCAGTACTTGGTGCTTCTGTTGTCGGTGATTCAGCTGTTGCTTGTTCTGTAGTTTCTACTCCTGTGTTTGCTGTTTCAGAAGAAGATTGAGCCGATTCATTTGAGTTACTTGTAACTCCTTCTTCAGTTTTAGTGTCTTCAGCAGCTTTAGCTACATCGTGACCAGCACCAAAAATTAATGTTGCACCAACTAAAATTGATGCTGTCCCTAATGTGAATTTTCGAATTGAATATTTGTTATTGATATTTGGTAAGAAATCTAATCTTTTATTTGATTTTTTCTTCAAATAACTCACACCCCTATTTTTCAAATTAATTGAACACAACACTCATGTAAAACCTATCATGTTTTATATGTAGTTACAATATAAATTTTCGTTTTTTAAAAAAATATTAATTTAGTAATACTAAATTAATATTTACAATTTTATAATAATTTTTTATTCAATGATATTTAATTTTCGTTATTCTAATTTACTAAGCATAATAAAAATTGTTCCCTAATTCTATTTAAATAAAATGAGGCTGGGACATAAATCCCAATCTCAAAAAAGAGGACTAATCCTTGTATGGATTGGTCCTCTTTATATTTAAAAACTTACGATTTTGTCCATGCATGCTTGCCTGGGGTATGACTCGAACCAGTAGTCTCTCACTCATACTATTCCCCTAGGCGTCAGCACGTTACAAAATCGGTACAATATATTTTGCTATTCAAAAAAATAGGCTCTACGTCAAATCGGACTGATGAGTCCAAATATTAAGATTAAGCAATCTTAGGTTGTTTAATCTTAATATTTGTTGTTGAGGCAAATAGTCGCGAAGTTATAATAATTCGATTACGCAAATTATCATAATTTCTATAACCAAAAGATACCCTTTTAATAAGTTTTATTTTATTATTAATTCCTTCTAACGGACCGTTGGTCAGGTTAGAATATGTCATAGTATTTTCAATGAAAGCTGCTAATCGTATTAAAGTTCTAATGACTGGGCGTAATTTAGGACACACATCTGAAAGATGAATAGAAAAGAGTTTATGATTAAATTCCTCTATTTGATTTTCTTTTAATAATCTTCTTAGCTCATGAACGTAGTGATATGTATTAAATAATTCTACATCTACACCTAATAAGTAATTTATAATGCCTTTTTCGGTTTTCCACTCTTTAAATAAATGGACTTTATGATAATTAAATGATTCTAGCGTTTCAAAAGGTTTAAGAAATAGTTTCCAATAACTTTTATATTTATTATAAAGCGGTCTATTAGAGATTCTATAACTATTCATTACATGAACTCTAGACATATTTAACGCTCGATTTAAAGATTGAACAATATGAAAACAATCAATAATAATCTTCGCGTTAGGAAATAATATTTTGATTAGCGACATATATGGTTCATACATATCAATCGTTACTGTTTTGACTTTTTGTCTGAATTTTAAAGAATAGCGATAAAAATGATCTTTAAGCGATTTTAACTTACGATCCGCTACCACATCTACGATGCGGTGAGATACAGCATCTGCATAAATAAAGCTCATTTTTTCCTATAACATTTTTAACACTTTTAAATTCGTCCATTATTAAGTGTTCAGGTAGAGCATCAAAAGAAGATTGACCTACGTCGCTTGCCGCTTGATTAATCACTCTAGACACAGTCATTGATGATACTAAGCATGACTTAGCGATAGATTTTTGAGAGCGGTATTCTTGTGCTTTATCTAAAACTGCAAGTTTTGTTTTATTAGAAATAAAACAATGAGCGTCGACAATATTAGATTTAGCAGTAAAATGACTGTCACATGATTTACAATAAAATCTTTGTTTTTGAAGTTCTAAATAAGCGGGCATTTCCATAATTTTAAGTAAAGTAATCGTTGAGGTTTTCTTACCATTTTTTACTATAGAGAAATTTTTATTTTTAGAGGTAATTGCGCCTTTTTTGTATTCAAACGTAAAAATTGGACTGATGTTTTTTAGTCATCAGTCCAATTTATTATAGAGTCATAACTTCTTAGTAAAAAACAATTTCTGATAAGAATAAATCAGAAATTGTCTTGTCATATATTTAAAGCTAAAAACTACTAAAAATCGATTGTAGATTTTAAATACTCTAAATCATTATAGGAAGTGAATATTATTGTTTCTTCTTTACCTCTTATAAAGCCACTTTTGTATTTAAGACCTAATACAAAAGAATTACTGAATTTAAATAAATCATATTTATAATGTTTATATATTTCAAACAAATCTTTCACAGTATAACTTTGTCTGTCTTTACTTCTAAAACGACCAGTTAGGTTTGTAGCTATTGAAGTGGATAATTTCAACTCTTTTATTAAATTATTTATATATTGTTTTCTATCTACATGATTTTTAAATAACTCATTAGCTAACTCATAGATTTGAGATGGATAAGGCGATTCAGTCATATTTTCAAGCAATGTATAAGTTCTAATTTCTAAACCTTCAAAATATCCTTTTTTGGCATTATTAGTCGGCCAACTTTTTAAATTAATAATTCTATTTTCTAATTTTTCATCGATAGATTTTAAATAATAAATTAATGGTCCCATTCCTTCTATCGTTTGAGAAAGCCCACTATTATATTCTTCAACTATTTCACCAGTTTTATTATTTATTTTAATATAGCTTTTTCCTACTTCACTTAATTTTTCAAATAGATCATCAAAATCAAACTCTATGTTATTATCCCTTAAAATATTAGGTAAGTTTTTAGCTATTTCTGGAAAATCCGTTCCAGTTACAGAAGATTTTAGCAAAGTAAGAGAATCTTCATTACATAAATATTTTAAATCATTTATTAACAATTCCTTGTTGGGATACCAAGTTATATTCTTGTTTCGCACCTTATTTACGACTTGTCTCAATTCATTATCCTTACATAAAATATAATCAGCATTACTATTTTCTAATTCTTCAACTAGTCTTAAATGAGTTTCATTAGACTTACGACCTAAATCACTAATTTTTCCTATTGCTATTATTTTATGACCTGAATAAAACTTAGTTTGACTATTAAATGCTCTAATAGCATTAATCATCGCCGGTAATGAAGCATTATGTGTATCATCAAGTAATGTTAATTTATGAGTTTTCGCATGTATCTCTTTTAAGGCTAATATTTTAGAAAACGGTTTGAAATCATTTAGTAATTCTTGTTTTATTGGTAAATTTAAACTTTTAAGCGTTAAGATACTTGCTAATGTGTTAGAAACCATTCCTTCACTAATAGTATTGAGTCGATAAATTTCACTTTTATTATCTTGGTTAGTAATTGATAATTCAATACTTCCTTTGTTGTACTTAATGTTATCAACAGTTAAATCCGCCTTTGCATCTTTATTAATACTATAAGTTAACACATTACTTGCATTTTCATGTGCTTTATAAATTAAATAATCTGCATATAACGTGTCTTTATTAATAATTGCCACTCCAGTGGTTGAAGAAAGACCGTCAAAAATTCTAGTTTTGATCTTAGCTATATCTTTAACTGACTTAAATGTAGAAAAATGCGCTTCACCAATACCTGTAATAATTGCTATGTCTGGTTTTAAAAAAGTTGAGGTATTTTCAAGATAATTAATCGCATTCATGGATGTTTCAATAACAGCAAAGTCAGGATTTTTTATTAATTTCAGCATATTATTGTAAATAGCTGCTCTAACATTATTATTCCCTCTATTTTCAAGTACATTATAATCACCCAACAAGCTTGTAATTAACATTCTAGTAGAACTTTTACCCATTAATCCAGTTATAGCAATAACTGGGTTTTTTTATTGATTTCTTATATATATATAGCTAATTGTTTAAATGCCTGAACAGAATCTTCTACAATTATTTGAGGGATTTCAAATTTTAAATCAGAAATGTAATTTTCAGTTATAATTAGTCCAATTTCTCCATTTTCTTTATTAACCAAATCATTACCGTCTAAAGCATTTTTATTTCTTCCTAATTCTCTTGACCATGTTTCTTTGTTAGGAGAAAAATAAGCAGTTTTTTTACTATTTACAAATTTATAAATTGTTTCAAAATCATTTATCTCATTTGCTTCTTTATTGTGTGCGTCCTTTAATTCTCCACCTATAATATTAAATATCTTTTTAATTGTTAGCATAATAATTACCTAACCTTTAAATGCCTTTTGATATTGTACATATCCAGATAAATAATGTTCGATATCATCAATTCGAACACGATAACCGTGGTGTTTAATAAAGAAACTTCCTAGTATTCTTGATGGGTTTTTAAAATACATAGCAATTTCAGGATAAAAGAATCCAACTCTTTGGTAATCTGCTCTAATATTAATTACATCTATCAAATATTGTTCGTCTATCAAATTGTTTACCAATTCATCGCGACCCGTATCTTTCGCTTTTTGAAATAATCGATATGTGGCCATTAACATTTCTAAGAATGTTGGAAATGTTGTTTCACGATTTTTAATATAATCTAAGTAACTATTCACATTTTTGATTCCAAATTCAAAATATTTGTCTTGTGGATTAATTTGAACTAATTCATTCGTACAATATCCTAACCAATGATCATGATATTGCCAATATTTCTTCTCAATGAAACGGTCCATCAAATTTTCTACAGTTTTTAGCCATAGTTCATTTTCATCCTCTTGATACAATCTCAATAAAGCAAGCGCTGCTTCACCATCGTAATAAATAATTCTGAACTTCTCTTTTACGATTAAATCAGGATAATTCAATAAATGAGTTGTCTCATATGTATCTTCATCTATCATTGAAAGAATACCTTTAGCTACTTTCTGAGCTGACTCAAGAAATTTAGGATTATCTTCATGCTTTAAATATTCACAAACTGCGAATATAAATGAAGCATTTTGTCCTAATTTGATTTCATTTGCTCCCTCTGTATCATCAAAGATATAAGCTTTATCATCAACCTCTAACAGTTGATTTGAAATGACATAATCAATTGCTTTTTCAACAGGTTGTAAGCTTTTACCTAAATAAGACAGACCCTCAATTAAGGCATAAGTAGAAGAAGAGTGTCTTAAAATATTGTAGAATCCTATTTCATTATCAAAATGAGGAAAATATCCATAAATATATTTACCATTATCTAACAACATATTTTGTAAGAAATTAGTACTACTTTCAATTAATTGATCAATTTCATTATTTAAATCATTTACTTTTCTTAAACCTTTTTTATAGCCTTCGCTATATAGTTCATGTACTTCTTCATCACCTATAAAGAAACCTTGTGTATAGAATTTAATAACTTCTTTTTCATTATAGAAATCACTAGAAAATGCCTTTTTATTTGTAGTATATTTACGTAAATAATTATTGATGTTTTTTTCCGAAAGAAATAACTCTTTAGTAGTATTATCTGGTCGAACAAAAGCATTCGCGTTAATTTCTTCAGGTAATACTGCAAAATTCCATTGACTATCAAATGCTATACC
>NZ_JAFENV010000004.1:0-6325 GCF_016892225.1 Staphylococcus sp. GDY8P47P
CAATCTCAATAATATTATCATTTGTATTTAAATGTACATTTCTCAAAATTTCATTTATATGATGCTTTGAAGTAATAAAGTTTTGACTATCTTTTATATTTTTTTTGTTCATTATAACCCACTCCTATTTTGTTCATTATAACCCACTCCTATGAGGTTATAATGAATGTTTATATTAACAATCCATTATAACCACTTATTTTTTGTTTGGTTGATAATGAACTGTGTTGATTACAAAAATACTAAAAATGCCCATATATTAATTCTCCTTTTTATGAAATTAGAATAATTATAGCACAAGCTCTGATAAATAATAACATGATGAACGACTGTTAAATTTATACTGCAATTGGGCCCTATTGTTGAATAAAGATACGAGAGATTTCTCTTGTATCTTTTTTATTTTTGAGTGGTAACGAAAGCATCCCCCCTTTGCTGAGGTGGCAGAGGTCGGGTTTTTTTGTTTCTTTTTTTACGAAAAAAAAAGGTCTTAAAAGGTTTTATGGTTTTGGTCGGCACTGCCGACAGCCTCGCAGAGTACACACTTATATGAATATAAAGTATAGTGTGTATACTTTACATGGAAGTTGTACCGAAGTTAGGAGTGTTTATATGTCATTTGTAGTGGCTCGTATGCAAAAGATGAAATCAGGAAATTTGGTTGGGGTGGGTAATCATAATCAGAGAAATACAGACAATCATTCGAACAAAGATATTGATGTTGAACGGTCGTATTTAAATTATGATTTGGTCAATCGGACAGAAAATTATAAACGAGATATTGAGCAATTTATTAATGACAACAAATCAAGTAGTCGTGCTGTCAGAAAAGATGCTGTATTAATAAACGAATGGATCATAACTTCTGACAACCAATTTTTTAAAGATAAAGACGATAAAGAAATTAAAGACTTTTTCGAACAGTCGAAAGATTACTTCGCTGAAAAATTTGGTGATGAGAATATCCGCTACGCTCAAGTTCACTTAGACGAAACAACACCACATATGCACTTAGGTATTGTGCCTTTCAATGCGGAAAAGAAGTTATCAGCAAAGACTGTTTTTAATCGTCAAGCCTTACAGGCGGTACAAGACGAATTACCAAAATATTTAAATGAGCGTGGTTTTGAGCTTGAACGTGGCGAAAAAGGGTCAGAGCGTAAAAATTTAACGGTGCCTGAATATAAAAAGGCAAAGGACGAATTAAAAGAGATGACTACCACGCTGGAACAGCGGAAGTCAGAAGTTTTAGCGTTATCGAACGATAAAACAGCGACTATAAAAAAAGAGAGTTTGGATTTAAAAGACGAAACGAAAACAGTCAAAGTACCTAGTGGCGAAACCATTGGTATTGGTAAGTTGCGACATGAATTTATGAAAAATGAAGAACGTAAAACAGGAAATGTGATTATTTCTAAAGATAAATTAAATGCTTTGATACAAGGCTATGAAGATTTATATAGCTCAAATGAGCGACTAAAGAAATATGCGGAAACTGATTTACCTAAAGAAATCACTAAAGTTAAAGGGAAATATAGCGAATTAGTGAAAGAATACAATGATTTGGTGCGTAAGAGTAATCGGAATATCGAAACACTTGAAGAATTAGAGAAAGAGAATAAATCGCTTAAAAACGAAATTAAGGACATTTACAAAGGGTTTAAAGCGTACTTTAAAGATTCTAAGCAAGTTACAACTGAACAGGTTAAAACGCTTGTTGGTGGCGTTGTAGACAAAGTAAAAGAATTTGTGAAAGGTGGAGAGTTTGAAAAAATTCATAGAAATGAAACTCGAACACGAGATAGAGATGAATTAAGTCGTTAGAAGCTCATATTTGCGTTCTAAGGAGTTTTAAATCAATTCGAGTATATTTATATACCTGTTTGGTCTTTTCGTCGGCATAAGCGTTAAAATTTGCGAAAAAGAAAGCAGTACAAGGGCGAACGTAGTGAGTGCATTTACCCTTGTGCTGCTTTTTTCGTAAATTAGCTTTTGCAAACCGACAGAAAAGCCAACAGGTATGACTGTCTACTCACTTTTCAGAGGCATGATCAAACGCATTGCGTTTGTGGGTGTGGGCAACGCCCACGGTTTTATTGTTTTAGAAATTGGGAAATGGACTGGGGGGAGATTTTGAAAAAATCGACCAACTTCTGGGGGTACTACGATTTAGAACCTAAAAAGAACGAATTTGAACTAACTCATAACCGAGAGGTAAAAAAAGAACGAAGTCGAGATCAGGGAATGAGTTTATAAAATAAAAAAAGCACCTGAAAAGGTGTCTTTTTTTGATGGTTTTGAACTTGTTCTTTCTTATCTTGATACATATAGAAACAACAAGTTTTTATTTTTATAGTTTACATCGCGTTTAAAGTGTTGGTGTGATTGGCTTTATAAGGTTAATGAACCTTTAAAAATCCTTGCACAGAAAAATACCCTATGTTATTGTTTAAGTTACCACACAAAAACAAATTTACATAGGGGGTTTCTGTATTCATTATGTGCAATAATAATAGCATTAATTCAGATGAAAAATCAAGTGTACTAATCGACAAAACAAAAAGTGGAAAAATAAGACCTTGGCGAGAAAAGAAAATGGCAAATGTAGATTATTTTGAACTCTTGCATATTCTTGAATTTAAAAAGGCTGAACGTGTAAAAGATTGTGCAGAGGTACTTGAATATAAAGTGAGTTATGAAACGGGAGAAAAAACGTTATATCGTGTGTGGTTTTGTAAATCTCGATTATGTCCAATGTGCAACTGGAGGAGAGCAATGAAGCATGGTATTCAGTCACAAAAGGTTGTTGCAGAAGTTATCAAACAAAAACCAACAGTTCGTTGGCTTTTCCTTACGTTGACCGTTAGAAATGTTTATGATGGTACTGAATTAAATAAAAGTTTATCGGATATGTCAAAAGGTTTTAATCGTATGATGAAATATAAGAAAATTAATAAAAACTTAGTTGGTTTTATGCGAGCGACAGAAGTAACTGTAAATAATATAGATAATTCTTATAACCAACACATGCATGTGTTGGTTTGTGTAGAAAGCACTTATTTTTATAACACTGAAAACTATGTGAATCAAAAGCAATGGATTCAATTTTGGAAAAGAGCTATGAAATTAGATTATGATCCAAACGTTAAAGTCCAAATGATTCGACCAAAAAATAAACATAAATCTGATATAAAATCAGCCATTGATGAAACTGCAAAATATCCAGTAAAAGATACAGATTTTATGACTGATGACGAAGAAAGAAATTTGCAGCGTTTAGCTGATTTGGAGGAAGGACTTTATCGAAAAAGATTAATTTCATATGGTGGTTTATTAAAGGAAATTCATAAGGAATTAAATCTTGATGACGCAGAAGATGGCGATTTAATACATACAGATGATGAAGAAAAAGCAGATGAAGATGGCTTTTCTATTATTGCAATGTGGAATTGGGAACGGAAAAATTATTTTATTAAAGAGTAGTTCAACAAACGGGCCATATTGTTGTATAAGTGATGAAATACTGAATTTAAAACTTAGTTTATATGTGGTAAAATGTTTTAATCAAGTTTAGGAGGAATTAATTATGAAGTGTAATGAATGTAACAGGGTTCAATTAAAAGAGGGAAGCGTATCATTAACCCTATAAACTACGTCTGCCCTCATTATTGGAGGGTGAAATGTGAATACATCCTATTCACAATCGAATTTACGACACAACCAAATTTTAATTTGGCTTTGCATTTTATCTTTTTTTAGCGTATTAAATGAAATGGTTTTGAACGTCTCATTACCTGATATTGCAAATGATTTTAATAAACCACCTGCGAGTACAAACTGGGTGAACACAGCCTTTATGTTAACCTTTTCCATTGGAACAGCTGTATATGGAAAGCTATCTGATCAATTAGGCATCAAAAGGTTACTCCTATTTGGAATTATAATAAATTGTTTCGGGTCGGTAATTGGGTTTGTTGGCCATTCTTTCTTTTCCTTACTTATTATGGCTCGTTTTATTCAAGGGGCTGGTGCAGCTGCATTTCCAGCACTCGTAATGGTTGTAGTTGCGCGCTATATTCCAAAGGAAAATAGGGGTAAAGCATTTGGTCTTATTGGATCGATAGTAGCCATGGGAGAAGGAGTCGGTCCAGCGATTGGTGGAATGATAGCCCATTATATTCATTGGTCCTATCTTCTACTCATTCCTATGATAACAATTATCACTGTTCCGTTTCTTATGAAATTATTAAAGAAAGAAGTAAGGATAAAAGGTCATTTTGATATCAAAGGAATTATACTAATGTCTGTAGGCATTGTATTTTTTATGTTGTTTACAACATCATATAGCATTTCTTTTCTTATCGTTAGCGTGCTGTCATTCCTGATATTTGTAAAACATATCAGGAAAGTAACAGATCCTTTTGTTGATCCCGGATTAGGGAAAAATATACCTTTTATGATTGGAGTTCTTTGTGGGGGAATTATATTTGGAACAGTAGCAGGGTTTGTCTCTATGGTTCCTTATATGATGAAAGATGTTCACCAGCTAAGTACTGCCGAAATCGGAAGTGTAATTATTTTCCCTGGAACAATGAGTGTCATTATTTTCGGCTACATTGGTGGGATACTTGTTGATAGAAGAGGTCCTTTATACGTGTTAAACATCGGAGTTACATTTCTTTCTGTTAGCTTTTTAACTGCTTCCTTTCTTTTAGAAACAACATCATGGTTCATGACAATTATAATCGTATTTGTTTTAGGTGGGCTTTCGTTCACCAAAACAGTTATATCAACAATTGTTTCAAGTAGCTTGAAACAGCAGGAAGCTGGTGCTGGAATGAGTTTGCTTAACTTTACCAGCTTTTTATCAGAGGGAACAGGTATTGCAATTGTAGGTGGTTTATTATCCATACCCTTATTTGATCAAAGGTTGTTACCTATGGAAGTTGATCAGTCAACTTATCTGTATAGTAATTTGTTATTACTTTTTTCAGGAATCATTGTCATTAGTTGGCTGGTTACCTTGAATGTATATAAACATTCTCAAAGGGATTTCTAAATCGTTAAGGGATCAACTTTGGGAGAGAGTTCAAAATTGATCCTTTTTTTATAACAGGAATTCAAATCTTTTTGTTCCATTAAAGGGCGCGATTGCTGAATAAAAGATACGAGAGACCTCTCTTGTATCTTTTTTATTTTGAGTGGTTTTGTCCGTTACACTAGAAAACCGAAAGACAATAAAAATTTTATTCTTGCTGAGTCTGGCTTTCGGTAAGCTAGACAAAACGGACAAAATAAAAATTGGCAAGGGTTTAAAGGTGGAGATTTTTTGAGTGATCTTCTCAAAAAATACTACCTGTCCCTTGCTGATTTTTAAACGAGCACGAGAGCAAAACCCCCCTTTGCTGAGGTGGCAGAGGGCAGGTTTTTTTGTTTCTTTTTTCTCGTAAAAAAAAGAAAGGTCTTAAAGGTTTTATGGTTTTGGTCGGCACTGCCGACAGCCTCGCAGAGCACACACTTTATGAATATAAAGTATAGTGTGTTATACTTTACATGGAAGTAATTGCCGGAAATAGTGAAAATGCCTCACATTTGTGCCACCTAAAAAGGAGCGATTTACATATGAGTTATGCAGTTTACGGGCCAAGATTGTTTAAGCAAAATAAGATAAGTTAAGGGATGCAGTTTATGCACCCCTTAACTTATCTATTAAATAATTTATAGCTATTGAAAAGAGACAAGAATTGTTCAAAGCTAATATTGTTTAAATCGTCAATTCTTGCATATTTTAAGGCTTGATAAAATTGGTTTTTGGAAAATAGTTTTATGTATTCTTTGTTAACCCATTTCATAACAAAATTTTCATATTGTTTTCTATCTTTGAGTGATATTTTTGAAGGGTGTCTTTTTAATACAATTAACGAGCTATTAACTCTAGGTTTTGGATGAAAGTATTCTCTAGGGATTTTACTTAATATGGATATATCAACTTCTGTCATTAAAAATAGTGCTAGTGAACGATTTGTATTTAGCAACCTTTTAGCAAATCCATATTCCACTATTAAATAACTTTCTGTAGCTGTGCTTTCAAAAACAATTTTTCGAATTATATCTGTACTTATATTGTAGGGTATATTTCCATATATCTTATATGACTTATTTTTAGGAAACTTAAATTGTAAAATATCTTTATTGATAACCTGGAAGTTCTCATATTCAATAAGTTTGTTTTTAGTTATCCTACATAATTTAGGATCTATTTCAATGGCGGTTACATAATTACACCTTTTAGCTAATTCAAACGTGAAATGACCTTTCCCTGAAC
>NZ_JAFENV010000040.1:0-36851 GCF_016892225.1 Staphylococcus sp. GDY8P47P
AGGTAACGTCACTGCCAAGGCAACGGATAATGCAGAACATCCGAATAGTTCTATGTCTCAACCGAAAAAAGCGACTGACACAACTCCGCCAACGGCGCCTGTGGTTACTAGTGATTTAACTGGTAAAGCGACAACTACTGATCCTGTTGAAGTTACTACAGATCCGAATACGAAAGTGGAATTATTAGATAAAGACGGTAATGTTATCGGTTCAGGTACGACAGATAATACAGGTCATGTCACAATTACACCGACTAAACCTATTCCAGAGGGTAATGTTACTGCGAAAGCTTATGACAATGCAGAACATCCGAATAGTTCTACATCTGATCCTGTTAAAGCAACTGATACAACGCCACCAACTACTCCAACACTTGATACGGATTTAGGTGGCAAAGCTGGTACTCAAACACCTATTACGGTGACTACAGATCCAAATACGCATGTTGATTTACTTGATAAAGATGGTAATATCATTGGTTCGGGTACAACGGATGATACGGGACATGTCACGATTACACCGACGAAACCTATTCCGGAAGGTGATATTTACGCTAAAGCAATAGATAATGCTGAACATCCAAATAGCTCTGTATCTAAGCCAGTAAAAGCTACTAAATTGATTGTAAAATCTGATAAAAAAGCATTTATAAATGACCATTCAAAAGAGGATGGAAGCCATAATTCAACAAATAATAAACATACAATACCTGTTGAAAAAGGAAATATAACTAATACTATTACTAAAAATAAAGGAAAAGATTTACCAAATACTGGTGAAAAAGAATCAGCTAATAATTCTTTACCTTATTTAGTTACACTACTAGGTAGCTTTGCATTACTAATTAGTAGAAAAAAGGAAAGAAAAGATAACAACAGAAATAAGTAATTCTAATATATATACTAATTAGAAAAAATCCACTGAAATCTTAAATGATTTCGGTGGATTTTTGATTTTAACTATATTTATATTTGAAATAAAATTCATACAAAAATTCATATCAATTTTACTCGTAAAAATTTCTGTAATTTCTAAAAATATACATTGACATCTACACATAGTTATGAAGAAACATTTTTATGAAATATTGATTAAGTCATAACTTCAACTCATTTATAAACGCATTAAAAAGAGACTACTATTTTTTAAATATCACAACACTTATTATTAAATGAATGATATAATAAAATTATATAAATTAAGTTTGATTTCTATCTTTAGTATGAAATTAAACTAACAGTTATATATATTGAGTAAAATTGAAATGTCGTAATTATGAACTTAATTCAATATATTTCCTTAATATTACTGTTATTAATTTAATTAATTTTCATTTAAAAAAGTAAAGGAGAATATCGCACCTATGAATCAACATAATCAATTACAAAAATTTAGCATTCGTAAATATGCAATCGGTACTTTTTCAACCTTAGTAGCGACATTCGTATTTTTAGGAGTAAACCATGACGCACAAGCTAGCGAGCAATTAAATACCACTCATCAACATTCGAATAGCAATCAAGAAAATTCAATTAACGAAAGCGCAAATACGCCAATTAAACCTTTAGATAATAAAATTACCACAGGTCAAGTTCAATCAAAACAAATCAAAGACAATATTAAAGAAACTAAATTAAATACACAAACTAACAATAAACAACAAGCTAATAACGATTTGAATGTTTCAAATCAGCCATCAAACACACATGTTAGAAAAAAGAGAGCTACTAATTCAGATGAAATTGATTTTAATCGAGTAGTAACAGGATCAGTTGATAATTCATCTGTTGCTGCACCAAATACTTCATCATCAACGCCTAATGATCAGCAAGCACCGCTTATTAAACCAACTTTCATTACAAGTGTAGGAGATGCAGCTAATACGAAAAGACCAATTGAGATTTTGACTTCACCAAATACTGATGTAGCTTTATTAGATAAAGATGGTGCGACAATGGGTACTGGTAGAACAAATGAAACTGGTCATGTCACTATTGTACCGCAACAATGGATTCCTAAAGGAAATGTTTCAGCTAAAGCAACACGTGGTTCAGAAAGTGTTACGTCAGACCCTGTTGAAGCATTAAATACTGATCCTCAACATAGACCATTTGTAATTGAAGTCACAACGGATCCTTTTACAAGAATAGAATTAAGAGACAAATATAATAAACCACTTGGAGCTTCTAGAACAAATGATAAAGGTCATGCGTATATCGTGCCAACAAGACCAATCCCAGAAGGTAATGTGACGGCTGTGGCAACAGATGATAGTGGTAACTCATCTACTTCAGATCCTAAAAAAGCAACTGACACAACACCACCTGACAAACCAATTATTCATACAAATTTAGTTGATAAGGTTGGTACATTAACTCCTATAGAAATCACAACTGACCCTGATACTAAAGTGGAATTATTTGATAAAGATAATCACTTAATAGGTAGTGGAATGACAGATCATACTGGACACATTACAATCACTCCTAGCAAACCATTAGTTGAAGGACCGATTACCGCTAAAGCAACTGATGATGCTGAAACGCCAAATAGTAGTTATTCAGATCCTGCAAATGTAACGGATTTAACACCACCAACTTCGCCTAATTTAGAAACTGACTTAGTTGGTAAAGCGGGTACCCAAACGCCAATCACTGTTACAACTGATCCGAACACTACTGTAGAATTGTTTGATAAAGATGGTAATAGTTTAGGAAGAGGGACAACTGATTCTACTGGACACGTAACTATTATACCTAATCGACCGATTCCTGAAGGCGAAGTTACTGCGAAAGCGACTGACAACGCAGAACACCCGAACAGTTCTACTTCTCAACCTAAAAAAGCAACTGACACAACACCGCCTATCGTTCCAACAATTAATACAGATATAGCAGGTAAAGCGGGTACCCAAACACCAATCACTGTTACGACTGATCCGAACACTACTGTAGAACTGTTTGATAAAGATGGTAATAGTCTCGGTTCTGGAGAAACAGATGGTTCTGGTCAGGTGACAATCATACCTAATAAAGCGATACCTGAAGGTAATATAATTGCTAAGGCGACTGACCATGCAGAACATCCTAATACTTCTACTTCTGAGCCAGTAAAGGCAACTGATACAACGCCACCTACAAAACCATCTGTTGTAGGTAGCTTAGATGGTAAAGCTGGCACTACTGATCCTGTGGAAGTAACTACAGATCCTAATACAAAAGTTGAACTTTTAGATAAAGATGGTAATGTGATTGGTTCAGGAGTGACTGATGGTACTGGTCATGCCTTTATTACACCGATTAAACCTATTCCCGAAGGCAATGTGACAGTTAGAGCAACTGATAATGCTGAAGTTCCAAATAGTTCAACATCTGATCCAGTTAAAGCAACTGATACGACGCCACCAAATGCACCAACTTTTGATACTGATATCTCTGAAAAAGGGGGAACATTGACACCAATTTCAGTAACAACTGACCCTAACACTAAAGTAGAATTATTAGACAAAGATTTACATGTTATTGGCTCTGGCGTTACTGATGAAAAAGGTAATGCGATAATTACACCAACAAAGCCAATTCCTGAAGGTAATGTTTATGCAAAAGCAACTGACAATGCTACAAAACCTAACAGTTCAATATCAAAACCTGTCAAAGTAACTGATACAACACCACCACCTAAACCAGTAGTTAAAGGTAGTATGAATGGTAAAGCGGGTACTAAAGATCCTATTGAAATTATCACTGAACCATACACTTATGTAGAGATCATTGATAAAGATGGGCGCGTGATTGGCTCTGGTAAAACGGATAAAAATGGACATGTGGTCATCACACCAACCAAACCTTATCCAGAGGGCACTATAATTATTAAAGCAACTGATAATGCTCAACCGCCGAATAGTTCATTCTCAGATCCAATTAAAGTAACGGATACTACAGCACCTAAAGAACCAGTAATTCATACAACATTAATTCATAAAGCTAATACAAAAACACCTGTTAAAGTTACAACTGATCCTTACACACTTGTCGAATTACTAGACAAATATGGACATGTCATTGGTAAAGCTACAACGGATGGCAATGGTAATGCAACGATAAAACCAACAACACCAATACCTGAAGGTGACGTGACTGTGAGAGCTACGGATAATGCAGAACATCCCAATAGTTCATTATCAAAACCTGTCAAAGCCACATTGTCTGATAATGATAAATCAGGTAAAAATAACGGTCATACTGGAAATGAAATTCCAAAAGATTTAAAACATAATGAAAAATCAAGTGGTCAAAATGATTATTTAAGCGACTATAATGTAAAGGATACTAACTCTAATGATCACAATCGAAATAAAGTTAATTCATTACCTGACACAGGTCTTAACAAAGACAATGCATCATCATCTGCATTATTATTTACTTCATTATTAGGTGGAATTGCATTATTAACAAGAAGACATAAAAAAGAAGAAAAATAGTATTTTGCTAAATAACTAAAATAACGAGTCCGGGACATAAAGTTCTTGGATAAGTGAATAAAAGACAATTTCTATTGAAATAATATAGAAATTGTCTTTTTTATAAATTTTTTGATTATTTTCAACTCGTTGAGCTGTTACTTTTCTTATATTCAGTGCTATTAATACAAAACCAAGTTCTCTTTTGACTTTATTGAGTCCTCGGACAGACATCCGAGTGAAACCCAAAATAGCTTTCATAAATCCAAAAACAGGTTCCACATCAATTTTTCTTTGACTGTAGATATTTTTTGTTTCTGGTTCTGAAAGCGTTTTATTAATTTGAGCTTTAAAATATTCCCAATTATAATTCTTCATTATTCTTTTATTTGTTTTTGAATTGAAGTTCATACATTGGTGTTTCAGAGAACATTCTGAACAATCATCACATTCATATAATTTAAAGTCTCATTTAAAACCATATTTATCATGGCGATTGGCATTCGCCTCAACTTTCGTACCATCAATAAAAATAGCCTGTTCATCTATAAGATTTTGTTTCAAACATTGACTATGAAATTGAATAAATAGTGATTCTAATAAAGCATCTACTTTTGGATTTACTCTAAATCGACTAATTGTTTTATAAGAAGGTTTTTGATTTTGTGATAGCCACATCATTCGGATGCTATCATTAAGTATTTTTTAAGTAATACAATGTAAAATTACATATAAATACAAAGTATTTTGGCGAGACTCTTACGTTGATTATTAATGAACATAAGTGCTAGCGCACTTATGTAAGAAATTCTAGAGATGAATGACGAATGTTGTTGCGCGACTCCTAGTGGAAAAGAAAGTGTCGAGTGACTACAGGCACGAGCCTTTCCCACAGGAAAGCGTCGCAACTATAATGAGTGAATATGCATCTAAGAATTTCTTTAGAGGACTACAGGCTGAAGCTGTCCCCTAAGAAGGGCCCCAACACAGAGAAACTGAGTTAATCAGTTTCTACAAGCAAAGAGCGTTGGGCTAGCGAGCCAACAATACGGAGTATTGTAAATAAAGAAGCCAGTAAATGAATTTCTTAAAACTCATTTACTGGCTGTTTCTCTAGGAATTATGTCCCAGACTCGTTTTATAATTAAATAATTCTATTTTTTCTTTTTAGTTAGTTTAAATAGGGTTTGTTGAGCTATTTGATTAGCTTCTTTATTTTGCTCTCTAGGGATCCATTTAACAAATAACAAGTCAAAACTTTGTTCAAGTATTTCTAAATTTTCAAAATAGGGCTTAAATCTAGCATTCTTTACGAATCCTTGATTGACACTATCTTCTATCAACTTTGAATCAGTATACAATAGCGCATTAACAACATTTAGCTCACGAGCATGTTCAAGTGCATATATCAGAGTTGCCCATTCTGCACTATGATTATCTAATTCACCTAAGTCATGTGAATATACATATCTTTTATCTTCTTCCTTAATAACTATGCCACATGCACTTCTCCCAGGATTACCTTTAGTCGCTGCATCAAAGTAAATTTTTGCCATATAAATTTTACACCTTTTTAAATTTATTAATTACTTTAATTTTATCAAAGTATGAAATATGAAAATAGGGAATGGCAAGAATTCACTAAGAACGCTATTCCACTCCCTTAAAAAATTTTAATATCCTTCATCTAATTTATGAATTCGACCTTTACGATACATAGATTTAGCTACATAACCGAATGGTACGTTGAAAATTGTCGAAATTAGTTTTAATAAATACGTTGTTATAAATATTTCAAATACAACCATATTTGGTAAAGTACCTGCAAAAGCAATTGTTACGAACAGTGCTGTATCAATAATTGAACTTAACATTGTGCTTCCGTATGCACGAATGATAAACGTCTTATCTGAACTAAATATTTTCTTAATAGCTGAAAAGATGAATACATCAACATGTTGTCCAATTATATACGCAATAATTGAACCTAATGCAATTCTAGGCACCAAATCAAAAATCGTTGAGAGTGATTTTTGAGCCATATCTTCAGGTGCTGGTATAAAATGAAGAGACATTTGCATCACAATGATCATGACCAACGTGGATGAAAAGCCTAACCACACAGCTCTTTTAGCAACTTTGCGCCCATATATATCATTTAAAATATCTGTTGCTAAATAAATTGACGCAAACATCACATTACCTAAAGTAGCAGATATGCCAAAAATATGAACTGTTTTTATTACTTGAATATTAGCAATAATAGTTCCAATTGCAACCCAGGCAATTAAACCTTGTTTACCAAAACATCGGAACATTACCACCATTAAAATAAATGTAACAAGAAACGATGCTACACCAAAAATCTCATTATACATAAAAATCCTCCTAAATTTTGATGATGCGGGTGTTTAGAAACCGCAAAAACAACTTATTTATTTTATAGCAATTTATTGGCAATTGCAATAACCATAATCACATATACAATCATTTATCAATTATTAAATCGATTATTTCAAAATAACTCCAAATTAAGTTATACTTGTTCCATGCTTATAATAAAGTAATACTGTGCTTAAGGAGTGACGGTTATACTTACACATTCCGAAAAAAATGCAATTGATAAAATTGATGAATTAATGAACACTTATTGTGATAAATGCTTACTAAAAACACATATAAGAAAAACAGAAGGTAAAACACAGGCACATCATTTTTGTATTTCCGAGTGTTCAATTGGTAAACAAATCAAACAATTAGGAAATGAACTTCAATAGGAGGTAAGGACTATGCATATCGTTTCAATCGAAGAAACACCAAATCATAACACTATGAAGATTAATTTAAGTGAAAAAAGAGAAGATAATAAATCTAATACATTTACTTCTGCACAAGAAGGACAACCAGATTTTATAAATAACTTATTCGAAATTGACGGGGTAAAATCAATATTTTATGTTATGGATTTTATTTCTGTAGATAAAGAAGCCAATGCAGATTGGAATAATGTACTACCACAAATTCAATCTACTTTTGAATAAAGCATTATAAGGGGACATGTAGTTATGGAAATTGTACGAGTAGAGCCAACACCAAGTCCTAATACAATGAAAATCGTCTTGTCTGAAAAGAGGGAAGACAATAAATCTAATACATTTACACAAATAGATGAGCATCAACCTCAATTTATTAATGATTTATTAGCAATCGATGATGTCAAATCTATTTTCTACGTAATGGACTTCTTAGCTATCGATAAGCAACTGAAATCTGATTGGGAAGTGGTCTTACCTCAAATCACTTCAACATTAAATAACGAATCATCAATTGATAGTGCTCAACAGCCTGATGAACATTATGGTGAAATTAAAGCTGAGGCACTTATGTTTAAAGGCATCCCTTATCAAATTAAACTGACTACCGCTTCAGAAGAACGTCGCGAACAATTGCCAAACCATTTCGTTGATAGAATGTTAAAGACACAAAAAGACGGTGACAACGTTGTATTCTTACGTAAGTGGGAAGATCTTGGCATTAGATATGGTGAATTAGATGACGTTATGAATGAAGTATATGAAGAAATGATTGCACTATACCCAACTGAAAGGTTAGACGCACTCGTTCAAACTGCATTAGAGACAGATGTTGTAGTACCACAACAACAGTATCATCATGTTACTGTTAACGAATTTAAAGCAGCGTCTGATTGGAAAGATAAATTAAGAATGCTTAAAGCATTTCCATCACCAACAGTCGAAGATATAGATTTATTAGACTTAGCCTTACAAGAAGAAAAGGCACCATTAAGACGACAAGCCATTGTATTAATCGGCATGATTGAAGATAAGGAAATTCTTCCATATTTATATAAAGGCTTACATGATAAAAGCCCAGCAGTTAGACGCACCGCTGGAGATTGTTTAAGTGATTTAGGGTTTAAAGAGGCATTACCAGAAATGGAACAAGCTTTAAATGACCCACAAAAAATAGTCCGTTGGAGAGCGGCAATGTTTTTATTTGATGAAGGTGGGCCAGAACAGTTACCAAGTTTAAAATCACACGCTGATGATCCTGCCTATGAAGTTAAACTTCAAATAGAAATGGCAATTTCTAGAATTGAAAAAGGCGAAGAAGCGTTAGGCTCTGTATGGAAACAAATTGCAAATCGCAATAAGTCATAAATTTCAAGAAAAACTAAAATAGGAGTGGAAATAATGAATCCTTATGAACAATACATGAAAGAATTAGCTCAACAAATGCGAGCTGAACTTACTGAAAATGGTTTTAAAAGTTTAGAAACAAGTGAAGATGTATCAAATTATATGAATAGTGTTAATGAAGAAGATACAACATTTGTAGTAATTAACTCTACATGTGGCTGTGCTGCTGGTTTAGCTAGACCTGCAGCTGTTGCAGTAGCTGAACAAAATGATAAAAAACCGACAAACAAAATCACAGTATTTGCTGGTCAAGACAAAGAAGCAACTCAAACAATGCGTGACTACATCCAACAAGTGCCTTCTAGTCCATCATATGCATTATTCAAAGGGACAGAATTAAAGCATTTTATTCCTAGAGAGCATATTGAAGGCCGTGACATTCAAGATATCTGTATGGATATTAAAGATGCATTTGATGAAAATTGTTAAGAAACCTATTTGACTTACCAATCCCAAATATAAAATTAATAGTTAATTTTATATTTGGGATTTTTTTATTTTAATTTTATAAGTACGTATTATCTAGTATAATAAACAGTAATATAAACAATTCTAGGAGATGAACAAGATGTTAAATTCATTTGATTCAGCCTACCATGCTCTATGTGAAGAAATATTGGAAATTGGCAATCAACGTGATGATCGTACGCATACAGGTACTATATCTAAGTTTGGTCATCAATTACGTTTTGATTTGACAAAAGGTTTTCCATTACTTACAACGAAGAAAGTATCGTTTAAACTTATAGCTACTGAATTACTATGGTTTATTAAAGGCGATACAAATATACAATATTTATTAAAATATAATAATAATATTTGGAATGAGTGGGCATTTGAGAAATACGTACAATCAAATGATTACCACGGATCTGATATGACTAATTTTGGACATAGGGCGCTCCAAGACGAGGATTTTAATCAACAATACAAAGAAGAAATGTCTAAATTCAAACAACATATATTAAATGACGATGCATTCGCTAAAAAGTACGGAGATTTAGGTAACGTTTATGGTAAACAATGGCGAGATTGGGTAGATAAAGAAGGCAATCATTTCGATCAACTTAAAACAGTAATTGATCAAATAAAGCATAATCCAAATTCTCGACGCCATATTGTTTCAGCATGGAATCCTACAGAAATTGATAGCATGGCCTTGCCACCATGTCATACGATGTTCCAATTCTATGTTCAAGATGGTAAGTTAAGTTGTCAATTGTATCAACGTAGTGCAGATATCTTCTTAGGTGTACCATTTAATATTGCGAGCTATGCATTATTGACACATTTAATAGCAAAAGAATGTAATCTAGGTGTAGGAGAATTTGTTCATACATTTGGTGATGCTCATATTTATTCTAATCATATTGAAGCAATTCAAACACAATTATCTAGAGATAGTTTTGAGCCACCAACCCTAAAAATCAATTCTGATGCTTCAATTTTTGAAATCAATTATGAAGATTTGGAGTTAGTTGGATATAACGCGCATCCTGCTATTAAAGCACCTATAGCAGTGTAAAAAACAAAAGTACTAATTTAATCTAAATAAATTATAGATACGGAGGGGAATTATGACTTTATCCATTTTAGTTGCACACGATCAACAACGCGTCATAGGCTATAAGAATGATTTACCATGGCATTTGCCTAATGACCTCAAACACGTTAAAAAACTATCAACTGGAAATACATTGGTAATGGGAAGAAGAACCTTTGAGTCAATTGGTAAACCGCTTCCTAACAGAAGAAATGTCGTTTTAACAAGTGATACTTCTTTCAACGTCGAAGGTGTAGATGTGATTCATTCTATTGACGATATTTACAACTTAGAAGGTCATATTTTTATCTTTGGCGGCCAATCATTATTTGAAGAAATGATTGATAAAGTAGATGATATGTACATTACGGTAGTCGATGGTAAACACCAAGGTGACACATTCTTCCCACCTTATACATTTGAAGAATGGGAAGTAGAATCATCAGTAGAAGGAGAACTAGATGATAAAAACAGAATTCCACATACATTTCTACACTTAGTACGTAAACATTAAATTAAATTGATTAACCGGAGGCACTTATGACTAAACAAATTATCGTGACTGATTCTACATCAGATTTATCACATGACTATTTAAATCAATATAATATCCACGTTGTACCTTTAAGCTTAACGATTGATGGTAAATCATTCGTCGATCAAATTGACATTTCATCTGAGGCATATATTCAACGCATTGAAGAAAATGCAGATGTTAAAACAAGTCAACCACCAATCGGTAAATTCATTGAATTATATGAAGAACTTGGTAAAGAAGATGTTGAAATTTTTAGTATTCATATGTCATCAGGTCTAAGTGGAACTTATCAAACTGCTCTTCAAGCCAGTGATATGGTCGACACTAAAGTAACCGTGATTGATTCTAAATCCATTTCATATGGACTCGGATACCAAATTCAACGTCTTGTTGAACTCATAAATACTAATCTTTCATCAAATGAAATTGTTGATAAACTTAAAGAACTACAAAAAAACATCAAGCTTTTTGTTGTTATTGGACAGTTAAATCAATTAATCAAAGGTGGACGCATAAGTAAGACTAAAGGGTTGATTGGTAATATTATGAAAATCAAACCTATCGGTACATTAGAAGATGGGTATTTGGAAATTGTGCATAATGCACGAACACAAAATTCAAGCATACAATATTTAAAAAAAGAAATTTCAGAATTTATTGATAAACATAAAATTAAATCTATTGGTGTTGCTCACGCTAACGTACTTGATTTTGTTGACAAACTTAAATCACAGTTTGATGAAGCATTTGGGCAGCAAATATATGATGTAAATGTAACTACGCCAGTTATATCAACGCACACTGGTCAAGGTGCAATTGGTTTGGTTGTTGTTCGTGAACCAAACTAAACACGCATTTTATTACTTGCTTCCTATTTATATTAAATAAATAAAAGTATCGTTGTGAGTAGATTACTTTAAATTAACAAAGTTATATCGTAAATTTAATTAATGACAGAGGAGGTAATAATATGGCATATGCAACATTAGCTGGAGGATGTTTCTGGTGTATGGTTAAACCCTTTACATCATATCCAGGAATTGAAGATGTCGTATCTGGATATAGTGGAGGACATGTTGAAAATCCTACGTACGAACAAGTTTGCACTAATCAAACTGGTCATAGAGAAGCCGTGCAAATTCAATTTAATTCTGACATTACGTCCTTTGAAAATATCTTAGATGTGTATTTTAAAACATTTGACCCAACAGATGGTGGTGGTCAATTTTTCGATAGAGGCGAAAGTTATGAACCAGCTATCTTTTATCACGATGATGAACAAAAGAAAGCAGCAGAACTTAAAATTCAACAACTGAACGAGGAAGGCATTTTTAACAAACCGGTTATAACACCAATTCTTCCTTATAAGAATTTTTATCCTGCAGAAGCATATCATCAAGATTATTATAAGAAGAATCCTGCACACTATGAGCAATACCAACGTGGATCAGGAAGAAAATCATTCATCGAAACACATTGGGGGTCTCAAAATGATTAAAAAAGATAAGCATGAACTCAATGACATGGAATATCTTGTCACACAAGAAAATGGTACTGAACCTCCATTTCAAAATGAATATTGGAATCATTTTGAAAAGGGGATTTATGTAGATAAAATTTCAGGTAAACCATTATTTACTTCTGAAGAAAAGTTTGAATCTAACTGTGGTTGGCCAAGTTTTTCGAAAGCGCTTGATGATGATGAAATCATTGAACTGGTTGATAAAACATTCGGCATGGTTAGAACTGAAGTTAGGTCAGAAGAAGCTAATAGCCACTTAGGACATGTATTTAATGACGGTCCTAAAGAAAGTGGTGGATTACGCTATTGTATTAATTCAGCAGCAATTCAATTTATCCCATATGATAAATTAGAAGCGCTAGGCTACGGTGATTTAATTCCACATTTTGAAAAATAGGAGTGACTAATAATGTTTAAAAAATTATTCGGTAAAGGTAAAGAAGTTAATAAAGAAATTGAAATTTATGCACCACTAACTGGTGAATATATCAATATTGAAGATATCCCAGATCCAGTTTTCGCACAAAAAATGATGGGTGAAGGATTTGGTATTAACCCAACTGAAGGAGAAGTAGTTTCACCAATCGAAGGTAAAGTTGATAATGTATTCCCTACAAGACATGCAATTGGTCTTAAAGCAGATAACGGTTTAGAAATTTTAGTTCATATTGGATTAGATACAGTTCAATTGGATGGTCAAGGTTTCGAAATCTTAGTAAGTAGCGGTGATACTGTACAAGTTGGTGACCCTTTACTTAAATTTGATTTAGAATATATTAAAAATAATGCGAAAGATGTCATTTCACCAATTATTATTACAAATTCAGATCAAACTGAATCAATTCATGTTAATGATGTTAAAGCAGTGATTAAAGGTGAAACTAAAGTCGTAGATGTGACAATGAGCTAATGAAAGAACATTCTTTTTATCAATTTGCGCTAACAGCTAGAGGCCGTAAAGATAGCAAAGGAGATTTAGCTGAAGAAATATTTAATGATTTATCTTTTCCTAAACATGAAAAAGATTTCAATCAATTATCTGATTATATCGAAATGCAAAGTGATATAACATTACCGATGTCAGTATTTGATGATTTATATGAAGAATATACAGAATGGCTGAAATTCTAAATTTTAAATAGTCAATTCAAGTATATATAATTTTATATTTTGCATTGTACATTCGCATTAGTTGACTGAATGAAACATGTGTTTGAAACAAGGTATTAATTCCAGTTAACCTTGCCGGGGTGGAACTCTGAATTCACAACGAATTCTGTTCCACTCCTTTATCATTTTTATGTGTAAATAGCTATCTGTTTTCTAATAAGTTGCGTTTATGTTTAAATAACGACATACTTATATTATCTTTTTAGATGAAATTAATATAAATACATACGATGTTATACGAGGAAGTGGTTTTATGAGTCATCATTCTGAGGAGAGACACAATCATGTTGACGCCAAACAAGATAATGGCAAATCTTCAAATAAGAAAATTCGATTTAAAACTTGGCAATTCATATTACTTATATTAGGAATTATAATATTAACGGCTGGAATAACAGTTGCCGCTACAATAGGTATTAGTCACAAAATAAGTGGATTAAATAAAGATGAACGCCAAGAAATGAAGAAAATCGAGTATGCCTACAAGACACTTAATAATGATTATTATAAGAAACAAAGTGCTAGCGATTTATCTGAAGCCGCTATAGATGGCATGGTAAAAGAACTCAAAGATCCATACTCTGAGTACATGACTAAAGATGAGACGAAAAGTTTCAATGAGGATGTTTCAGGTGACTTTGTAGGAATTGGCGCTGAAATGCAGAAAAAAGATAAACAAATCATGATTACTAGCCCAATGAAAGATTCACCTGCCGAAAAAGCCGGTATACAACCTAAAGATGTTGTAACTAAAGTGAATGGAAAATCGGTTGTAGGTAAGCCATTAGACCAAGTAGTTAAATTAGTTCGAGGTAAAGAAGGAACAACCGTCAAATTAACGATCAAACGTGCTTCACAAGAAAAAGATATTAATATTAAGCGTGGAAAAATTCATGTAAAAAGCGTGGAGTATAAGAAAAAAGGCCATATCGGTGTCTTCACAATTAATAAATTCCAAGATAATACTGCTGGAGAACTCAAGTCAGCAATCATAAAAGCGCATAAAGACGGTGTGCGCAATATTGTATTAGATTTAAGAAATAATCCTGGTGGTTTACTTGATGAAGCAGTTAAAATGGCGAATATCTTTATTGATAAAAATCAAACGGTTGTCAAACTAGAAAAAGGTGACGATACTGAATCCATTAAAACGTCGAATGATGCTACAAAAGAAGCTAAAGACATGAAAGTCAGTATTTTAGTAAATGAGGGCTCTGCAAGTGCTTCTGAAGTCTTTACAGGTGCTATGAGAGACCACAATAAAGCAAAAGTTTACGGTTCAAAAACATTTGGTAAGGGAATAGTACAAACAACTCGTGAATTCAAAGATGGTTCATTATTGAAATATACTCAAATGAAATGGTTAACACCTGATGGTCATTATATTCACGGTAAAGGTATCCAACCTGATACTAAAATTGCATCACCTAAATATCAATCTATCAGTGTCATTCCTACTGATAAAACATATACTGTAGGTGATAACACCAAATATGTAAAATCAATTAAAATTGGCTTAGATGCGTTAGGCTATGACGTTGACGATGAATCAAATCAATTTGATACACAATTAGAAACAGCTATAAAATCATTCCAATCAGACCACCAATTACAAGTGAATGGTAAATTTGATAAGGAAACCAACGAGAAATTTACACAATTATTAGTTGAAAAAGCTAATAAAGAAGATAAAGTATTAGATGATTTAATAAACAAATTAAAATAAAGAGGTGTTTTTAAAACAATGATTAGGTTAGGTAAATTACAAGATATTTCACAAATAGAGGCATTAGTTGAGGAAGCTAAAGCATTAATGAAAGAATTTAATAATAATCAATGGGATGATAAATACCCAGTGTCAGAACATTTTGAAGAGGATATCAAAGCTGAAACACTATATGTTTTAGAAGAAAATGACACAATTTATGGCTTTATCGTGGTCGACCAACAACAATCAGAATGGTATGATGATTTAGAATGGCCAATCGAACGTCAAGGCGCCTATGTCATTCATAGACTTGCTGGCTCACAACAATACAAAGGTGCAGCTACAGCATTATTTGATTTTGCTGTAAAGTTAGCTGAAGATCATAATATCCATGTTATATTAACAGACACGTTTGCTTTAAATAAGCCAGCACAAGGATTATTTGAAAAATTTGGTTTCATAAAAGTCGGTGAAGCAGAAATTGACTATCATCCATTTGATAGAGGCGCACCATTCTATGCATATTATAAAAATATTTAAGAATAGAGGTTAATTACTATGTCTAAAATAGCATTTACCGGTGGCGGTACTGTTGGACATGTTTCGGTCAATCTAAGTTTAATTCCAACAGCTACTGATAAAGGACACGACTCATTTTATATTGGTTCTAAAACAGGTATTGAACGTGAAATGATTGAATCACAGTTACCTAATATTAAATATTATCCAATATCTAGCGGTAAATTACGTCGATATTTATCAGTCGATAACGCGAAAGACGTATTCAAAGTTTTAAAAGGGATAATTGATGCACGTAAAGTATTAAAAAAAGAAAAGCCAGACTTGCTATTTTCTAAAGGGGGATTTGTATCAGTTCCTGTAGTCATAGCAGCACGCTCATTGAATATACCAACGATTATCCATGAATCAGATTTAACACCTGGTTTAGCTAATAAAATTTCATTAAAATTTGCTAAAAAAATCTATACTACGTTTGAAGATACTTTGAAGTACTTGCCTAAAGAAAAAGCAGACTTCGTAGGCGCTACGATTCGCCAAGACTTAAAAGAGGGTAATCAAGCACGAGGCTATCAATTAACCGGTTTCGATGATTCTAAAAAAGTATTACTTGTTATGGGCGGTAGTTTAGGTAGTAAAAAACTAAATCAAGCTATCCGTGAAAATTTAGAAGCCTTGCTTCAAGATTATCAAATCATTCATTTAACTGGACATGGATTAGTAGATGATCATATCGATGCAAAAGGCTATGTTCAATATGAATTCGTAAAAGAAACATTAACGGATTTACTAGCTATTACAGACACTGTCGTGAGTCGTGCAGGATCTAACGCAATCTATGAGTTCTTAACATTGCGTATTCCTATGTTATTGATACCGTTAGGACTTGATCAATCTCGTGGGGATCAAATCGATAATGCAAAGAATTTCGAATCTAAAGGCTATGGTAGAATGATTCCTGAAGACCAGCTTACACAAGTTAAATTATTGGAACAACTTAAAGATATTGAGCATAATCGAGAATCGATTGTGAAACAAATGGAGACATACAACGAAAGTTATACCAAAGAGGATTTATTTAATAAAATTCTACAAGACGCTTTATAAACTCAGGAGGTGTAGACAATGAATCGTGCGAAACGTATTACCTTATTAATCGTTTTTACATTAATATTTGGTATCATTGCATCCTTCCATGAGTCTAGATTGGGTAAATGGATTGATACAGAAGTGTATGAATTTATTTATTCATCAGAAAGTTTTATCACTACCTCAATCCTTTTGGGGGCCACGAAAATTGGAGAAGTATGGGCCATGGTATGCCTTTCATTGATGCTTGTCGCTTACTTAATGCTAAAACGTTTCAAAATCGAAGCACTATTCTTCGTGATTGTCATGTCGCTATCTAGTATATTAAATCCATTATTAAAAAATATCTTCGACCGTGAGCGTCCAACGTTATTGCGACTAATAGATATATCAGGATTTAGTTTTCCTAGTGGTCATGCTATGGGCTCAACATCATTCTTTGGTAGTGCAATGTTCATAGCAAATCGACAAGCGAATGGCAATAATAAAGGTATTATTATCGGATTATGTGCACTATTTATTCTTCTTATTTCTATTTCAAGAGTATATCTAGGCGTGCATTATCCTACAGATGTCATTGCTGGCATAATTGGTGGTGCTTTCTGTATCGTCCTTTCAACTTTAATACTTAAAAACCACTTATATCCAACCATTTAAACAAGAGACTGGGACAAAAAATAATATAATGTAGCTATTTTGCAAATTCGCAGTAGCTGACTGAACTGAGAAGGCGCTTAANNCTTGCGGGCGGGGCCCCAACACAAAAAATCACGAAAGTGATTTTACAAGCTAAGCAAGTTGGGGTTACGACGAATAAAAAGAATTCTGTCCCACTCCCTTCTATTTTAAAGTCATATGAATACAGTATTCATGAATTAATCACGCCTTTGAAATTTAAATATATCATTCTCAACACTACATATAAAAAAAGCAGTGAACCTCGGCATTAGATTCACTGCTTTTTATTAAAACGTTTAAAGTAAGTTTGAAACTTTAACGTTAGTCTTTTACGGGCATATAAAAGGGGAATAACTTGAAAATGACCAATCCTTTAAGAACGAAATATATGTGGGGGGAATTGTCTTATTCGGTATTGATAATCATTTTCAAATACTATTATACATTATTGATAATCATTGTCAATTATAATTGCGAAAAATTCTCAATTAAATTTGATTATCTATTTACAATTTCAATCATTTATCTAATTCCAATCTCTGATGTGATAAAATGTAGGTTATGTTATGATAAAGTGCATTTGACTTAGTTCGAGCCAAAATGATTAATTTTAATGATGATCTCGCAAATTTACAATAGATGATTGAAATGAGAAAGTACTTTAATTAAACTTTTCTAAATGCTAGTCATTCTTGTGACGACATCCCGTCAAAGCGCATTTCCAGATGAGCAATGCAATCTGGAAATCAAGACATTAGCATTTAGAATTCTGTCACGCTCACTTTAAAAACTAAGATTAATGCATCTAAAAAGAGGTGGAAATAAAAATGACCAACATTCTTATTGTTGAAGATGAACAGAACTTAGCTCGCTTCTTAGAACTAGAATTAACACACGATAATTATAGTGTAGATATAGAATATGAAGGGCAATCAGGACTTGATAAAGCGTTAAGTAACAATTATGACTTAATCATATTAGACTTAATGTTACCAAATATAAATGGTTTAGAAATATGTCGTCGTGTGAGACAAGAACAATCAACACCAATCATTATTATTACAGCGAAGAGTGATACATATGATAAAGTGACTGGCTTAGATTATGGTGCTGATGATTATATTGTAAAGCCCTTTGAAATTGAAGAACTCTTTGCACGTATTCGAGCAGTATTACGCCGTCAACCTCAGAAAGATATTATTGATATTAATGGTATTAAAATAGATGTTGATGCGTTCAAAGTAACAATCAATGGTGAACAGTTAGATTTCACTAAGACTGAATACGATTTACTCTATTTGTTAGCAACTAACCGAAATCGTGTGTTACAAAGAGAGCAAATTTTAGACCATGTTTGGGGCTATGATAGTGAAGTCGAAACAAATGTCGTAGATGTCTATATTCGATATTTACGAAACAAACTTAAACCTTTTGATAAAGAAAAAACAATTGAAACCGTACGCGGTGTCGGGTATGTGATTAGATGATTAAAAAAGGTACGTTAAAATATAAATGGATGATAATTACAACACTGATAATGTTTAGTACCATTATTCTTTTTTGTTTAGTTATCATATTCTTTTTAAAAGACACTTTAAGAGATGGAGAAATAGATGAAGCTGAACACAGTTCTAGTGATATCGTTAATTTAGTTGAATCTCGGTCAATGGATGATATCACAACGTTAGATTTGTCTGCTACTTTAGAGAACTTTGAAAAAGCGATTATTTACGACCGTAATGGTAAACAATTGATGCAATCTTCGAATGAAAATATGATTAATTTCAAACCTGAAGTGGACTTTGTTAATCCTGAAACAATTCAAATTACAAAACATCATGGTGTGCCATATTTAATCATAACTGAGCCAATACATAGTGACCGTTTTGAAGGTTACAGTGTTTTAATACATTCACTTGAAGACTACAACAATGTTGTTCGGTCATTGTATTTTGTGGCAATCGCATTTGGCTTATTAGCAACAATCATCATGGCAGGTATTAGTTATATCTTTTCAACGCAATTAACGAAGCCTTTAGTAACAATGTCTAATAAGATGATTCAAATACGTCGTGATGGCTTTCAAAATAAACTTGAGCTTAAGACAAACTATGAGGAAACAGATAATTTAATTGATACCTTTAATGATATGATGTATCAAATTGAAGAATCTTTTAATCAACAACGCCAATTTGTTGAAGATGCTTCTCATGAATTACGTACACCGCTTCAAATCATTCAAGGTCATTTAAATTTAATTCAACGTTGGGGCAAAAAAGATCCGGCCGTCCTTGAAGAATCTTTGAATATCTCACTTGAAGAAATGAACCGAATAACAAAACTAGTAGAAGAATTATTGCTACTAACTAAAGATAAAGTGAACAATCAAGCTTTAGAGTTTGAAGAAGTAAACATCAATGAGGAAATACGTTCACGTATTAAATCTTTAAAACAATTGCATCCAGATTATGAATTTGAAACACATTTGTCCAAGAAGCCATTAACCTTACAAATCAACCGTCATCAATTCGAACAACTATTACTGATTTTTATAGATAATGCGATGAAGTATGATAAAGATAATAAGCAAATAGAAATAGCGACCCAATTAAGAAATAAACAAATCAGTATTGAAATTACAGACCATGGCCTCGGCATTCCTAAAGAGGATCAAGAATTTATTTTTGACCGTTTTTATAGAGTGGATAAATCACGAGCGAGAAGCCAAGGTGGTAATGGACTAGGTCTTTCAATTGCTGAGAAGATTGTTCAGCAGTATGGTGGTTACATTACGGTTGATAGTGAAGTAAACGAATACACAACGTTCAAAATTATATTTAAATAACGACATTAATTCAAGAGCCTGGGACAAGTACGATGTCTCAGGCTACAAATAAATATTGGCAATAGTTGACTGAATTAAACATGCACTTACAACAACCATTTTTTAATTTTAGTCTACCTTGCCGGCAGGGCCCCAGCAAAGAGAATTCATCAAGACATTCTACAATCTAAGCAAGCTAGGAGAGGAACAGAAATAAATTTTCAAACCTTTATTTCAAGTCCTCTCCCTTTTTCTACTTGATCATCTATCTAAATTAAGACTAACCAAACCTCATGTTCCAATTTCAATTCTACTTTTTATGACTTTATCATTAATCTTCACTCATAATTAGATAAATTTAGTGCACTTATTTTAGTTATTTTGTTTTTTCCATAATATTCTGTTAATGGACTTTATCAATGCTAGAAATAGTGCTATTATTGACCTGTAAGCGGTTTAACTATTTTGTGGAGGGTAATATTATGGCAAAGGATAACAAGGATGTTACAGAAGCTCCTGTAAACTTTGGCGCTAATCTAGGTCTAATGTTAGATTTATATGATGATTACTTACAAGACCCAAGTTCGGTTCCAGATGATTTACAAGTGCTTTTCAGCACAATTAAAAACGGCGAAGCTCACGTTGAAGCTAAGTCTACCACTGAAGGGAGTGGTTCATCAGCAGGCGACGGTACAATTAAACGTATTATGCGTTTAATTGATAATATTAGACAATACGGTCACCTTAAAGCTGACATTTACCCTGTTAACGCTCCAGAAAGAACCAATCTTCCTAAGTTAGAAATTGAAGAATTTAACTTAGATAAAGAAACATTGGAGAATGTCTCAGCAGATATCGTATCTGATCATTTCAAAGATATTTATGATAATGCATACGAGGCAATTCAACGAATGGAGAAACGTTATAAAGGGCCAATTGCTTTTGAATATAATCATATTAATAACAATAAAGAACGCACGTGGTTAAAACGTCGTATCGAAACACCTTATAGAGCAAACATCAATAATGACGAAAGAAAGCAATTATTCGATACTTTAGCGCATGTTGAAGGCTTTGAGAAGTATCTGCACAAAAACTTTGTTGGTGCTAAACGATTCTCAATTGAAGGTGTCGATACATTAGTACCAATGTTACAACATACATTAAAGCGTGCAGCTGAAGTTGACATTAATAATATTCAAATTGGTATGGCACACAGAGGTCGTTTAAATGTTTTAACTCACGTACTCGAAAAACCATACGAAATGATGATTTCTGAATTTATGCACACAGACCCAATGAAATTCTTACCTGAAGACGGCAGCCTTGAATTAACTGCTGGTTGGACAGGAGATGTGAAGTATCATTTAGGTGGTGTGAAGACAACTTCATCATACGGTATTGAACAACGTATTTCATTAGCTAATAACCCAAGTCACTTGGAAATCGTTGCGCCAGTTGTAATTGGTAAGACGCGTGCATCACAAGATGATACACACCATGCTGGTAAACCAACAACAGACTTCCATAAAGGTATGCCTATTATTATACATGGGGATGCAGCATACCCAGGACAAGGTATTAACTTTGAAACAATGAATTTAAGTAACCTAGATGGTTATTCAACTGGTGGTGCATTACATATCATCACTAATAATAGAATTGGATTTACAACAGAACCAGTGGATGGTCGTTCAACAACGTATTCTACTGATATTGCAAAAGGATATGATGTACCGATTCTGCATGTAAACGCAGACGATGTAGAAGCAACAATTGAAGCTATTGATATTGCAATGGAATTCCGCAAAGAATTTCATAAAGATTTTGTAATTGATTTAGTTGGTTATCGTCGATACGGGCATAATGAAATGGATGAACCTTCAATTACAAATCCACTTCCATATCAAAATATTCGTAAACATGATTCTGTTGAAATCATCTATGGTAATCAATTAGTGGCGGATGGCGTTATTTCTAAAGAACAAATGGATGACGTTATGGATAAAGTTCAAAAAGAAATGCGTGCTGCCCAAGATAAGATTGATAAATCAGATAAAATGGATAATCCAGATATGGAGAAACCTGAATCATTACAAGAACCATTGCAAAGTGATGATAAAGATTTCTCAATAGATCATCTTAAAGAAATCAATGATGCTATGCTTTCATATCCTGAAGATTTCCACATACTTAAAAAACTTAATAAAGTACTTGAAAAACGTCGAGAACCTTTTGAAAAAGAAAATGGTTTAGTTGATTGGGCTCAAGCAGAGCAACTTGCTTTTGCAACCATCGTTCAAGATGGCATTTCTGTTCGCCTAACAGGACAAGATAGTGAACGTGGTACATTCAGTCATAGACATGCTGTGTTACACGATGAAGAAAATGGTGATACCTATACACCGTTGCATCATGTACCTAATCAAAAAGCGACATTTGAAGTGCACAACAGTCCATTATCTGAAGCTGCCGTGGTTGGTTTCGAGTATGGTTATAATGTTGAGAATAAAAATAGTATGAATATTTGGGAAGCGCAGTATGGAGACTTCTCAAATATGGCTCAAATGATGTTTGATAATTTCATGTCATCAGCTCGTGCGAAGTGGGGAGAACGAAGTGGCTTAACACTATTCTTACCGCACGCATTTGAAGGTCAAGGCCCTGAACACTCTTCAGCACGTTTAGAAAGATTTTTACAATTAGCTGCAGAGAATAACAGTACGGTCGTTAACTTATCAAGTTCAAGCAACTATTTCCATCTATTAAGAGCACAAGCTAAAAGTTTGGGCACTGAAGCGATGAGACCTCTAATTGTAATGTCTCCGAAAAGTTTATTAAGAAATAAAACAGTAGCTAAGCCTATTGATCAATTCACCACAGGTGGATTCAAACCAATTATTGTTGAAGATGGAAATAAAGACAAAGTGACTAAACTCGTACTAGCTTCAGGTAAAATGTTTATTGATTTAAAAGAACATTTAGCTAAAAATCCTGACGATTCAATTTTGCTAGTTGCAGTTGAACGTTTATATCCATTCCCTGAAGGGGAAATTAAAGAAGTATTAAATGAATTACCAAATCTTGAGACTGTATCTTGGGTTCAAGAAGAACCTAAAAACCAAGGGGCTTGGTTGTTTGTTTATCCTTACTTAAAATCACTTGTAGGTAACCAATATAATTTAAGTTATCATGGTAGAATACAACGTGCAGCACCAGCTGAAGGTGATGGAGAAATTCATAAGCTTGTTCAAAATCAAATCATTGAAAGTAGCATTGAAAAATAACTAGGGGGAAATATTATGCCAGAGGTAAAAGTTCCAGAATTAGCAGAATCTATAACAGAGGGTACCATTGCAGAATGGTTAAAAAATGTGGGAGATAGCGTTGAAAAAGGCGAAGCTATTTTAGAATTAGAAACAGATAAAGTTAACGTTGAAGTAGTTTCTGAAGAAGAAGGTGTACTTCAAGAACAGTTAGCTTCAGAAGGCGATACAGTAGAAGTTGGTCAAGTCATCGCTAAGGTTGGTGAAGGTAGTGGAAATTCATCAGCAAGTAAATCAGAGGTGTCAGAAGACGCTCAATCTAATAGTTCAGATGATAGCGGTAAGAAAGACGCACAACCAACTGAACCACAATCTAATAAAGAAGAGGAACCATCATCTTCTAACAATCAACGTATTAATGCGACACCATCAGCACGTCGTCATGCACGTGAAAATGGCGTGGATTTAAGTACTGTTTCTGGAAAAGGAAATGATGTTGTTCGTAAAGATGATGTTGAAAATAGCCAAATATCAACTCAATCACAACCTTCGCAAGAAGCTAGCAAAAAAGAAGCACCTAAAAAAGCTTCAAGTGCGCCTAATAAACCAGTAATTAGAGAAAAGATGTCACGTAGAAAGAAAACAGCTGCTAAAAAATTATTAGAAGTATCTAATAATACAGCTATGTTAACGACGTTTAATGAAGTTGACATGACAAACGTAATGGAATTACGTAAGCGTAAAAAAGAACAATTTATTAAAGATCATGATGGTACAAAATTAGGATTCATGTCATTCTTCACTAAAGCCGCTGTCGCAGCATTGAAGAAATATCCAGAAGTAAATGCTGAAATTGATGGCGATGATATGATTACTAAACAATATTATGATATTGGTGTCGCTGTTTCTACTGATGATGGTCTATTAGTTCCATTCGTACGAGACTGTGATAAGAAAAACTTTGCAGAACTTGAAAGAGCGATTGCTGACCTAGCAGTTAAAGCGCGCGAGAAAAAACTCGGCCTAGATGATATGGTCAATGGTTCATTTACAATCACTAATGGTGGTGTGTTTGGATCAATGATGAGTACACCTATTATCAACGGTAATCAAGCAGCAATTCTTGGTATGCACTCTATTATTACTCGACCAATTGCAATCGATAAAGATACTATTGAAAATAGACCTATGATGTACATTGCTTTAAGTTATGACCACAGAATTATTGATGGTAAAGAAGCAGTAGGATTCTTAAAAACGATAAAAGAATTGATCGAAAGCCCTGAAGACCTACTATTAGAAAGCTAATCATAACGGAAAATAACCTCAAACTAATATTGATAAGGCTGGGGCATCATTCCTAGCTAAATAAAGGCTGAGACATAAATAATATAATGAAGCTATTTTGCAAATTCGCAGTAGCTGACTGAACTGAGAAGACGCTTAAATCAAGCTTTTCTCAGTTCTAATCATCCTTTTGGGGGGTGGGACAACGAATTTAAAAAGAATTCTGTCCTACTCCCTTCTTTATTTACGATACTTCCTATTGGTAGCTCGCTAGTCCAATTTTCTATGTTTGAAAACTGTCTATTCGATATTTTCTATATTGGGCCTCACACTAAACTCCGTTTCATGATCCATTTTAGAACTACTTAAGCCGGGTTAACCATTTTACAAAATTCACAGTAGCTGACTGTACTGAAAAGGCATTTGAACATACAACAACCTTAGAATAACTCACTATTAGTTAGCAGTCTAAACTATGTTAATTTATATTTCTAGGCTATGTAAGTATGGCGTTAAATGATAAATATTACTGCTCACATATTTATCACACTCAAACTTCGAAATGTTGCAAATACAAATAAAAACCATGTAAAACGAACTATCACAAAAATTTAAATGAACAACTACTACAACAACAACTTACTATTAGACACCCCCCCTTCCTATTTATCAAAGGATAGGGGAGTAGTTATATCTTTGTTTTATAGGATATTAAATATATTTTATAAACAGACTTTATTATGTTTTATATTTATATAATACGATTTTTGAAATTCTCAGGATTCGCCAATGCTTTATGTAGTTCATGATATAAATCGTATTTAAAATGCGTTATAATGAATAGGAAAAGACAAATATTAGGGGTGTCATTGCATGAGTGGACTTAGAAGTGTCACATTAGGGACAAGTGATCTTTCTAAAACAAACAAATTATTTAAAGATATTTTAGGACTTAATGTAGCAACTAAAAATAAAGCTTTACGTTTTGGTGATGCAGATTTAAGTCCAGGTACACGAATTCACTTTGTTGAAGTGCCAAATCCTGAATACCAAAACCAACATATCGCTAGTGTTGGTTTAAGAACACCATCTGATTCAGGTTTAGAAGAGTATCAAACCATATTGAAAGATAATGATCTTAAATTTGGTGAAGTAACTGAGTTAAATGGTAATAAGCATTTTAATTTTGAGGATAATAACGACCAAATCTTTGATATTTATTCAAATGAACTTAATACTGGTGTTGGTTTAGGTACACCTACTTTTGAAAGTACAGTAAACCCACTTCATCAAATCCAGGGTTTGGGACCTATCATTATTAAAGTGAATGAATTACCGGTTACCGCTTCTATCCTGACAAATGTGTTTAACCTAACGCATTATGCAGAATATGAATCGTCAGCTATTCCTGAAACAATGATTCAAGTGTTTCAAATTGGAGAAGGCGGTTTAGGTGGCGAAATTCATTTATACCAACCTAAAGATCCTATTGAACTAAAAGAAGAAGGTACTGTTGAACAAGTTGAGTTTAGTGCAAACTCTCAAGAGGCATTCGCACATGCGCAAAAGGAATTAGACGATATTGGAATTCCTTACCAAACGTTAGATCAAGGCGATGCTCAGTCATTACGCATTACCGAGAATAGTGGCATCTCATTTATTTACACATTAGAAAAGTAATACAAAGACAATATGGAGGATTTAAATTTATGGCTATGTTACATGAAACGTGGAAAACACGTACACCAATTAAAAAGGTAGAAGTTATCAATACTGATGCAAAAAAATTCACAGTATCTGATATGTTAACAGTTGGTAAACAATATGATGTGATTAACGAAACCGAAGAATACTATCAAATTATTGATAATTCTGGTTTAGTTGGTGGCTATTACAAATCATATTTTAAAGAAATTTAGTATAAATCGTTATGTATGTTCATGATTAAATTAAGACTTAGGGGTTAACTTTGGATATTAGATGATGTATAGGTTGTGCTAAACAATACATTACCTTCATTCAATTTAATCTCTTAGTCTATTTTTCATTTTAAAGAAGGAGCGTAAGTAATCAAAATGATTAAAAATCAATATATCAATTCAGATGAGTCAGTATTCAATGATGCTAAAGCTTTATTTAGTTTAAATAAGAACATTTTACTAAAAGGACCTACAGGTTCGGGTAAAACAAAATTAGCCGAAACACTTAGTGCTACTGTAGATACACCAATGCATCAAGTCAACTGTTCTGTAGATTTAGATGCTGAAAGTTTACTTGGATTCAAAACAATTAAAACTAATGATCAAGGGCAACAAGAAATTGTGTTTATCGATGGTCCCGTTATTAAAGCCATGCGTGAAGGTCATATCCTTTATATCGATGAAATTAATATGGCTAAACCTGAAACATTGCCAATTCTCAATGGTGTGCTAGATTATCGACGTCAACTTACTAATCCATTTACTGGCGAAGTGATCAAAGCTGCGCCTGGATTCAATGTCATTGCCGCAATTAACGAAGGGTATGTAGGTACACTTCCTATGAATGAAGCTCTAAAAAACCGCTTTGTCGTCATTCAAGTAGATTACATTGATGGTGATATACTTAAAGACGTTATTAAACAGCAAAGCCAACTTCAAGATGATGCAATTATTGAGCAAATCATTAAATTTAACGAAGATTTGCGCACGATGTCTAAACAGGGACAAATTTCTGAAGAAGCAGCAAGTATTAGGGCATTAATTGACTTAAGTGATTTAATTACTGTCATGCCAATTGAACGTGCGATTCAACGTACGATTATTGATAAATTAGAAGATGAGCGTGAACAACAAGCAATCAAAAATGCGATTGAATTAAACTTTTAGAGAGGGATTATTATGAGCGATCGTTTTATCAAATTTAATGATGAGCAATTAGATGCTAAGCAAGTTATGATGTTGCAAGACTTAGCACGCTTACTTCTCAAAAATGAACAAACACAAGTTAAAATTCAAAAATTCCCTTATTATGATCCAATCAACAACACATTGATTACAAGTTGGTTCTGGTCGCACCGTCCCGACCATATAGAGAAAGCTGGACTTAAAACAGATGTCATGCTTGCCGCTTACGGATATCAAATGATGGATGAAACTATTGTTAATAATGTACTTCATGATGATGAATTTGCACATCCGAAGTTCTATCAACAACTTTTTAGATTACTTGAAGATATGCGTGTGTTTAATCATATTCGTATTGCACGTCCTAGCACAGCTAAATTAATAGATTTACGTTTACAAACCCGATTGTCTTATACGGAGTCTCAAATCAAATTTTATAAGACTAAAACAGTATATACTGACTTGTTATTTTTATATTTAGAAAAAGCATTTCTAAGCCAAAACTTCTATGATATTCCAACCATAGATTCACAATTAGATGATATTTTAAATTCAATGTTTCTGTACTTACCTAACTTTTTCCAAAATGAAACATCAGAAGATAATATGTACTTAGCACAACGCATCATGTTTCAAATTGATGATATGTTAAACAAAGATATGTTAAACGAATATTATCATCTCCCTCGCAGGGTATATGAAGCAATCCACGAAATGTCATTTGATGAGTTGAAACGCACGGATGCAAGTAACGTTGACGGTAAAGATAATACATCTGAAGATACAGATGCAGAAACTGCTAAAGCTGAAACAAAAGCTCAAGATAGCAAATCAGAAGGCGGCGCATATCTTGAAATGGAACTTCATGAGGGTGAAAATAGTGAGGTTATGAGTGATAATGATACTGCGCGTGAGGGTGATTCCACAGACGACATGACGGATATGATGACTAAAAAAGGGCGCGGGTCAGAAAATACACTGAACAACGATGAAGGCGGGTTCATTGGCGAGAACGCTTCATTTGCACTTAAAGGAATTAATGAAAATGTTGAAATTAAATGGAATGTACCTGATATTGAACCTGATTTCTTGCCAGCATATCAAGATGTTAAAAATGATGTTCAATTCGAAACAAAAGATTTAATTCAAATTATTAAAAAGACGATTGATCGAGAACATGTAGATGAACGTCACAATTTAACTAAAGGTCGTTTACAACGAGATTTAACTAATTGGTTTATCGATGACCAATATAAATTATTTTATAAGAAACAAGATTTAAGTAAGACGTTCGATGCTACTTTCACATTACTAATTGATGTGTCTGCAAGTATGTTCGATAAGATGGAGGAAACAATCAAGGGTGTTGTGCTTTTCCATGAAACGCTTAAAGCATTAAATGTTAAACATGAAATACTGGCATTCAATGAAGATGCATTTGATTCTGATGATCGTAAACAACCTAACATCATTGATGAAATTGTTCATTACGATTATTCAACTATGGAAAAAAGCGGGCCACGAATTATGTCGTTACACCCGCAAGACGATAACCGTGACGGTGTAGCCATACGTATTGCTAGCGAACGTTTACTAAGAAGAAGTCATAATCAACGTTTCCTAATCGTCTTTTCTGATGGAGAACCTTCAGCTTACAATTATGCGCAAGATGGTATTTTAGACACGTATGAAGGGGTAGAAATGGCACGTAAATATGGTATTGAAGTATTTAATGTGTTCTTGAGTCAAGATGTTATTACAGAAGACATTGAACAAACTATTCATAATATTTATGGACAATATGCCTTATTTGTTGAGGGCGTAGAAAATCTTCCAAGCCATCTATCACCATTACTCAAAAAATTACTACTAAAATCATTTTAAAATTTTGTATAAGTATAGCTTTAAATATATATCAACTTTTCAAATTTTCTGAAATCACATAGACTTGCAATTCCTTTTTATGCTAGAATGTTTAATATTGCAAACATACACATAAAAAGGAGCAATTCTATGAATAAGAATACTTGGATTGTAGGATTTACGTTATTCGCTATGTTTTTCGGCGCAGGTAATCTTATTTTTCCACCAAATTTAGGTCAAGATAGTGGTCATTTCTTTTGGCCCGCTGTGATCGCATTTTGTTTAACAGGCATTGGCTTACCGTTACTAGGCGTTATTGTAGGCGCTCTAGACAAACAAGGTTACGTAGGTTCTTTAAACAAAATATCACCTAAATTTTCAATTATATTTTTAATTATTATATATTTAACAATCGGACCTCTGTTTGCAATTCCGCGTACAGCTTCAACTTCATTCGAGATGACTGTCACACCAATTGCTCATACAAATAGTAATCTTATACTATTCATATTTACGTTGATTTATTTCCTAATCGTTCTTTACCTTTGTATTAATCCAGGTAAAATTGTAGATCGTATCGGATCATTGTTGACGCCACTATTGTTGATAACAATTTTAGCTATGATTATTAAAGGTTTCGTCGATTATAGTGGTAATACGCCATCTCATGGAAATCAAGTTGATTATAGTTCAGCTATCGGAAGTTTTTCGAAAGGCTTTACAGAAGGTTATTTAACGATGGATGCAATTGCAGCAATTGCTTTCTCAATGATTGTAGTGAATGCAATAAAAGCAACTGGGGTAAAACATGCAGATCAAATATTTAAACAAACAGTAATGTCAGGTTTGATTGCAGCTGTAGCACTCATCTTCATATACGTATCATTAGGATTTATAGGTAATCATATGAACGTAGACAATGAAACACTTAAAAATTTAACTGCTAAGGATCAAAATGTAGGTGCCTACTTATTAACAACAATGGCAGCAAGTGGTTTTGGTGTCTTTGGCAAATATTTATTAGGTATTATTGTTGCATTAGCTTGTTTGACAACTGCTTGCGGCTTAATAGTGGCTGTAAGTCAGTATTTCAATAGAATATTCCCTAAAGTTTCGTATAAAGCTTATACAATATTCTTTACTTTAATTAGTTTTATATTGTCCAATTTAGGTTTAAATGCAGTAATATCCATGTCTGTTCCAGTATTGAGTATTATTTATCCTGTTGCAATAACTGTGGTATTACTTATCTTACTTGCAAGATTTATACCAACTAAGCGAATTGCTCAACAAATACCAATTGTTGTCATTAGTATCGTTTCAATTTTGAGCGTTATTAGTTCTAATGGTTGGGTGAAGATGTCATTTATAGATGCTTTACCATTAAAGCAATATTCATTAGAGTGGTTCCCCATAGCAGTGATTGCTACCATTATTGGTTATATAGTCGCTAAGTTTGTAAAATAGGACTATATTATTTATCAAAAAGAATAGTTCTTTAACAAAATTTGCAACAAGTCGAAGATATTAAAAAGCACATCAGACTCAAATTGAGTTGTGATGTGCTTTTGTTTATGTGCTATTCTTTCTTCATAGAAAGTTAGTGTTGTTTTAATTCATCTTCTAAACCAACGAGTTCTTTTTCTGCTTCTTTACGTTTTTGGCGACCATTTTGTTGAATTTGAAGTGTTTGTTCTATCGTTTCGATAATATCGCTTTGTGTCGATTTAAGTGTTTCAATATCAACAATACCGCGCTCATTTTCAGTTGCAGTTTCAATTGCATTTTGTTTTAGCATCGCCGCATTTTGCGTAAGCAAATCATTGGTTGTATCAGTTACAGCACGTTGCGCGGACACTGCATTACGTTGTCTCATCAATGTAAGGGCAATCGCCATTTGATTTTTCCATAGAGGAATACTTGTTAAAATCGAACTTTGAATTTTCTCAGCTAAAGCCTGATTCACATTTTGAATCATACGGATTTGTGGTGCAGTTTGTATTGCAATTTGACGAGATAATTGTAAATCATAAATGCGTTTATCTAAACGATCAACAAATTGTTCCATATCCGCGACAGCTTGGATATCCATTTGATTGCCACTTTGATGCGCATTTGCTTGTAATTTTGGAATATCTTCAGCTTGTATTTCATGTTTTTTTCTTTTAGCAGCAGCAATATATAAATTAACATCATCAAAGTAATCTTTATTTTGTTGGTATAAACCATCTAATAATTTAATGTCTTTAGATAGATTATTTTTGTGTCTATCAAGCTGAATTGTAATTCTATCAATTTGCGAACTAACAGATTGCATTCTTGAAAATACTTCATTAATAGAAGCTTTCGTACGTTTAAATAAACGTTTCAACTTAGATTGTTTCTCTGGATTTAATTCATCAGGGTTGACGGCTTTTAGTTTTGACATTAACTGATTAAGTGAATCCCCAACAGGTCCAATATCTTTTGTCTGCACTTCATCCAACATTTTATGCGAGAATTGAGACATGTTTTCTTGTAAATGAGTTCCATAAGTTAGTAACCCATCATTATCTAAAGGTTTAATTTGTTGACTAATAGTTTCAATCTTTTGTAGTTCTTTATCAGTAAATTGTTGATGAAAATCGTCTAAAACTGTATTATCATGTGCTAGGTTAATGTTGTTTTCATTATTCAAATTATTAAACTGTTGTTGTTCTATATAATCATCTAATGGATGTGCGTTGTTAAATTGTTCATCTCGAGACATTTAAGTAAATCGCTCCATTTCTTTATTCTATTTATCTTTATGACGTGTTTGTTCCAATTTATTAAGTTGCATTTCAACATCTAGACGTTCGTAATCATCTTCATTGATTCTCTTCAAATCAGCAATTAGTGTACGTTTCACTTCATCTAGCGTGATACGTGTTTGTTCTAATTTTTGCTTTTCTTCAACTGATTTTTTTGGCATTTTAGCCAGTCGAGTATACGACTCAATTAAATTTAAAGCATTGTCTATATGTGAATAAAAGAAACTTTCAACTTTAAAGAACATTGCTGGTCGTTGTTTAACAGCAAAGTGAATAGACTTTGATATTCTATAGATATCATTTATTTGTCTAAAATCCTGAATAGATCTTACATTGATAAATGACTTCAATATAGTACGTATCTTGTCTTGGGTTTGCTTTAAATGGTTTCTCACGTAACAATAGTCTCTTCGTGAAAGGCCAATTTCTGTTAAATACTTCTTAGACGTAAGTCGTTGAGTAGGGAAGTAGGACACAAAAAACATCCCAATTCCTATTAAACCATCAATAATGAATGATAAATCAAAGCCAAAAACGCTGATCAACCATGACACTATTGCTACTGGAACCCCCACAATCACGCCAAAAAGTCGAGAAATATTGTATCTCAAATGACATCTTCCTTTTTATATTTAAATCGATTTAAAGTCTGTAAAATCTTCACTCAAATTAGTTTCTTCAAGTTCATAGTGTGTAACATGTGAAGCAGGTGATGCACCATTGATCACAGCATTAATAAACTGATCAATATTATCGTCATTACCTATTGCATATATTTCAACATAATCATCTACATTCTGAACTGTACCTTTAACATGATATTTGTTTGCTAATCTTTGAGTGTAATATCGAAAACCTACACCTTGAACAGTTCCAAACACTTGTAAATGCTTTTGCTTCATAGTATCACCTCTTACACTTATTATACGTAGTTTTATACTAAAAAACTAATATTTACTATTGAGTCAAGAGGCTATCAGTCAAAAGTATGAGCCATTATATTTTTAATTCAGATATAAAATAGTTAAAATAAGTATTATAGGTTAATTGAGAGGGGATTTATATATGTGGACAGTTACCAAGATCAGAGCTGACTACGAGGGATGGTGGTTATTTAGTGACTGGACAGATAAAATTGTTGAACAACATCAATTTTCAACGTATGCTGAAATGATTGATTACTATAAAAATATAATTGCAAAAAGTAAAAATGATTATGATAATTATGTTGTTGGTAAATACAATATTCATGCATTTTATAACAACTGTGATTTAAACTTTTGTGAAGATTGCGAAGAAGACTTACAAATATTTTATAGTTTTATTGTATTAAATAATAAAGAAGTATATTATAATCTACCAAAAATTAATTAAAAGATAATTTTCTATAATTGTATTGCAATTTGGTAAGAACTAACATATAATTACTACTAAGCAATGGTTTTATTCCATATTGCAAAGAATATCTGTAAGAGTTATTTATAGCGTTTCGTTATTCATACATAATTGTCACATGTATTTTTTGTAATATGCGAATAATGCATATTGAAAGAATTTAGTCTTGGAGGTTTCAGAATTATGAAACAAGGTACAGTTAAATGGTTTAACGCTGAAAAAGGTTTTGGTTTTATCGAAGTTGAAGGTGAAAACGACGTATTCGTACACTTCTCAGCAATTAACCAAGATGGTTACAAATCATTAGAAGAAGGTCAATCAGTTGAATTTGAAGTAGTTGAAGGCGACCGCGGTCCTCAAGCTGCAAACGTTGTAAAACTATAATAAATAGATTGTAAAATATTGACTTTAGTAACACCTTACCAAGATGTAAGGTGTTTTTTATTTGGTTCTAAGAGAAATGCGGTTGATGAAACAAATTGATTGTTTCATTAACCGCATTTTTTATACAAAAAGAGCGCAAATATCTCTATAATATTAAGTGACCAAACCAAATAAAAGGAGAGATATCTCGCTTATGAGTAATTGTATCGCAGAAACATTAGAAATTAAAGATGAAAATATTATTTTGGAAAACCGTGTAGAACGTTTTTCCAATGGATATATAACAGCTAAATGTTATTTTGGCACATTAACTTATACGCCTAATCATTGTGAGAACTGTGGCTTCCCAAATGAAAACCATCGTATTGTTAAAAATGGTAAACGCCAAATATTAATTAAAGTACCTAAAGTTTCAGAAGTTCCTACGTATATTTCGCTCAAAAAACAACGTTTTTTATGTCGCCAATGCCATAGTACCTTTGTCGCTCAATCTGAAATAGTAGACAAACATTGTGTGATTTCAAATAATACAAAAAAATAATCTTAAATAAAAGTGTTCAAGACCGTTCGGTCAAATCTATTAGTGAAAGTACCAATACCTCATTCCATACGGTTACGCGTATTATTAATGAAGCAGCTAAAGAGATAGCTCAGACACCATCTAAATCCTTACCAGAACACATTATGATTGATGAACTTAAAACAGTAAACGGTCAAATGAGCATGGTGTACTGTGATGGCTTAACACATCAATTTGGAGATATCATCGAAAGTCGTAAAAAACGATTTGTTCTTGACTACTTTTATCATTTTTCTTTAGAAGAACGTAAAAAAGTAAAAACTGTTTCCATTGATATGTTTAAAGCTTATATTTACATGATTCAGGAATTATTCCCTAATGCGCGCATCATTATTGATCGTTTTCACATTGTTCAATCTATCAATAGAGAAATTAACACTGCGCGTATCCGTTTGATGAATGAAGTTAGATACACAGATCACCGATTTTATAATAAGTTAAAACGGCATTGGAAGATATTTCTTACCGATACAGAAAATCTAGAAAGCTTTGTTTATGGCCCTGTTAAACTCTTCGACAAATGGATGACACCTCAAGGTGTCTTGGATTATATGCTAGAAGGAAATGACATACTTAAATTTACGCATCAAGTAGGCCATCAGCTTAGACGGGCTTTAAAACTCAATCAATCGGAAAAGTTCTTTAGTTGTATTAAAGACGAAACATCTATTTCTAAAGGTTTAAATAGAGTATTAAATACATTCGATAAATTTTCACCACATATTATGAATACGTTCAATTTTCCACATTTATCAAATGGACCTATCGAAGGTTTTAATAATAAAATTAAAGTTCAAAAACGTATAGCTTACGGTTATCGTAACTTCGAGAATTTCAAATGTCGTATAATCATCAAAGAACGATTATTTAAAAAAACAAAAAGGAAACCAAGACTAAAAAAAGTCTGATTTCCACCTTGTCGCTTAATCTTATTATAATTAAATAATTTTTTTATTTATCAACCGATGTTTGCGTAGAACCTTTTATTTTAAGTTAATAATGGCTTTAGAAAAGGATTGTACGAAAAATGAGTTTACCTTTTATTGAATGGTACAAAATAAAATATTGTTTTTATTGTATAAATATATTATTATTATTACACTGATAAGTAGGAGAAAGGAGAGATGATTATGTTAAAACTTTTAGATATATTCCAATTCTCAATTGGTAGATTTTATATCGGCTATCGTGGCCGTCATATTAAATGGTAATATCAATCTTAAAAAATCGAAGAATAATTTGTATATTTGCAATTATTTGTATAATACTCAGTAGTTCAATGATGCTAAATTTATTAATAGGCTTAACTGCTTATCTAATAAAATCAGAATTTTTAGAGTTTATAGTTTTATTGTTAAGTATTAACATCTGTTTTTTAATAATACCTACTTATCTTTCTTCAATTTTTTCTTATAAATTCGATCCATACTCAATGTATAAATTTTCAAATATATTAATTTACACAATTATTTTTATTTTAGTGTTTTATTTTTTTGATGATTTTAAATTAACATTATTTTATTTAACAATTGCAATGGGAGAAGAATATTTATTTAGAGAAGTTGTTTATAAAATTCTATTAAATAATTTTAGTTTTATCAATTCAATTATTATAGGTTCTTTATTGTTTTCTTTGTTATTACATTTAAATGAGTCAATAATAACAAATTTATTAATTAGATTTCCATCTAGTATTTTATTATATTTATTAAGATATGCTTTTGGTCTTAGGGCATCTATAAGTGTTCATTGGATTTATAATATTTTAGTTTCAAAAGTAATAGGGTGATTGTATGAAATTAGCACTTATTTCGATTTTAGTAAATTGTATTTTTTATATTTATTTAGCTTATTTGGGCTTAGATATAAATTTATTTTTATCAACTGTTTTAACTATTATTATTCCTTGCTTAATTTCTTCAATAGCAATAATCTTTGTTAAACCATCAATATTACATGTGTTAATCACTGTTGCATTTAATGTTTTTTATTATATAATTTACAGTTTATATATTATGAATTTAGATGGTTATTTAGAATATGTTTCTAAATATAATATTGATAATAATGATATAAATATACAAGTGTCACCAAATATGTTAGAAATCTCAGTCAAGTCCAGACTCCT
>NZ_JAFENV010000041.1:0-2008 GCF_016892225.1 Staphylococcus sp. GDY8P47P
CTTAACAATGATTTACAGACAATTATTAGCCATTATCTATCAAAATGAAAACTATATTCTAATAAAACTACAGAGTCCGGGACATAATGTTCTTGGATAAGTGAAAAAAGACAATTTCTATTGAAATAATATAGAAATTGTCTTTTTTATAAATTTTTTGATTATTTTCAGCTCGTTGAGCTGCTACTTTTCTTATATTAAGTGCCATTAATACAAAACCAAGTTCTCTTTTGACTTTATTGATTCCTCGGACAGACATCCGAGTGAAACCCAAAATAGCCTTCATAAATCCAAAAACAGGCTCTACATCAATTTTTCTTTGACTATAGATATTTTTTGTTTTTGGTTCTGAAAGCTTTTTATTAATTTGGGCTTTAAAATATTCCCAATTATAATTCTTCATTATTTTTTTATTTGTTTTTGAATTGAAGTTCATACATTGGTGTTTCAGAGGACATTCTGAACAATCATCACATTCATATAATTTAAAGTCTCGTTTAAAACCATACTTATCATGGCGATAGGCATATCTTTTAAATCCTAGTCTTTTATTGTTTGGACAAATGAATTCATCGTTAATTTCGTCATAATCCCAATTTTGAGTATTAAAGATGTCACTTTTATATTTTTTAGTTTTATCTTTTATAAACATTCCATAAGTTATGAGTGGCGTTCGATTAAAATTATCTATAATTGCCATATAATTTGATTCGCTACCATAACCTGCATCAGCTACAATATATTCAGGTAAATGACCGTAGGTCTCTTGAATTGAATTTAAAAATGGTATCATCGTTCTTGTATCAGTCGGATTTTGATACACATTATAAGATAAAACAAATTGAGAATTTGTCGCTATTTGTAAATTATACCCTGGCTTGAGTTGACCGTTTTTCATATGGTCTTCTTTCATTCTCATAAATGTGGCATCATGATCTGTTTTAGAATAACTATTTCTATCTTTTAAAATAGATTTTTGGACTTCGTATCGATGCTTTCGCTCAGAGTAATCATTAATTTGCTTTTTGTATTTTTTAATTTTAGTTCTTTTGAGCCGTATTTGTTTTCTTATTTTAGTACACTTCTCATTATCGATATGTTTGTTTAAATCTTCGATTTCTTTATTTAAATGACTACCAATCAAATCTATTTCTTCTTTTGTTAAGTCATTATCGTGATCTTTTTTAATCTCAGGAATGATTTTATTTGTCACCAATTCATGATAGAGTGCTTTAGAATCTTCATTCATCCTTGACTCATGGTTTTGAATACTCTTTTTCCATACAAATGTATATCGATTGGCATTGGCCTCAACTTTCGTACCATCAATAAAAATGGCCTGATCATCTATAAGATTTTGTTTTAAACACTGACTATGAAATTGAATAAATAATGATTCTAATAAAGCATCTACTTTTGGATTTACTCTAAATCGATTAATCGTTTTATAAGAAGGCTTTTGATTTTGTGATAGCCACATCATTCGGATGCTGTCATTAAGTAATTTTTCTATCTTACGTCCTGAAAACACAGATTGTGTATAGGCATATAGAATTACTTTTAACATCATTTTTGGATGGTATGATGTTGCACCACGGTGATGTCTGAATTCATCGAATTCATTGTCAGGAATTGTTTCAACAATATCATTTACATGTCGTGAAATATCATTTGTGGGGATAAGAACTGAAGTTTCCATTGGTAGAGTAAGTTGAGTCATGTTATAATCTTTATACATAAGGCACCTCGTTAATTTAGTTTAGTGAAGTTTATTAAATTATACGAAAGTGCCTTATTTTTTTAAAGTATTACAATGTAAAATTACATATAAATACAAAGTATTTTGGCGAGACTCTTGAGGGAACAGGACAAGCTGAAGACTACAGGCTGAAGCTGTCCCCTAAGAAAGCGAGCCAACAATACGAAGTATTGTAAATAAAGAAGCCAGTAAATGAAGTTATAAAAACTCATTTACTGGCTATTTTGCTAGGAATTATGTCCCAGCCTC
>NZ_JAFENV010000042.1:0-1324 GCF_016892225.1 Staphylococcus sp. GDY8P47P
GATAAAGTCCGTATAATTGTGTAAAAGTAAAAAGGCCATATAACAGTCCTTTTACGGTACAATGTTTTTAACGACAAAAACATACCCAGGAGGACTTTTACATGACCCAAGTACATTTTACACTGAAAAGCGAAGAGATTCAAAGCATTATTGAATATTCTGTAAAGGATGACGTTTCTAAAAATATTTTAACAACGGTATTTAATCAACTAATGGAAAATCAACGAACAGAATATATTCAAGCAAAAGAATATGAACGAACAGAAAACCGACAAAGTCAACGAAATGGCTATTATGAGCGCAGCTTTACGACACGTGTAGGCACGCTAGAATTAAAAGTACCCAGAACACGTGATGGCCATTTTTCACCCACAGTGTTTGAACGTTATCAACGAAACGAAAAAGCCCTCATGGCTTCAATGTTGGAAATGTATGTATCAGGCGTTTCAACTCGTAAAGTATCAAAAATTGTGGAAGAACTTTGTGGTAAATCCGTCTCTAAGTCCTTCGTTTCTAGCTTAACAGAACAGCTAGAACCTATGGTTAACGAGTGGCAGAATCGTTTATTATCAGAAAAAAATTATCCTTACTTAATGACCGATGTACTCTATATAAAAGTACGAGAAGAAAATCGAGTACTCTCAAAAAGCTGTCATATAGCGATTGGAATAACCAAAGATGGCGACCGTGAAATTATCGGCTTCATGATTCAAAGTGGCGAAAGCGAAGAGACCTGGACAACATTTTTTGAATACCTAAAAGAACGCGGTTTACAAGGTACGGAACTCGTTATTTCTGATGCGCACAAAGGATTAGTCTCTGCCATTAGAAAATCCTTCACCAACGTAAGTTGGCAAAGATGCCAAGTTCACTTCCTAAGAAATATCTTTACCACCATTCCTAAAAAAAATTCAAAATCTTTCAGAGAAGCTGTTAAAGGAATTTTTAAGTTCACAGATATTAACTTAGCGCGTGAGGCTAAAAATCGATTGATTCATGATTATATCGATCAACCAAAATATTCAAAAGCTTGCGCATCATTGGATGATGGATTCGAAGACGCCTTTCAATATACCGTACAAGGAAATTCCCACAATCGACTAAAGAGTACCAATCTAATTGAACGACTGAATCAAGAAGTACGCAGAAGAGAAAAGATTATTCGCATCTTCCCCAATCAAACATCAGCCAATCGCTTAATTGGAGCCGTTCTTATGGACCTACATGATGAATGGATTTATTCTTCAAGAAAATACATCAATTTTGATAAGTAGAAATGGTAAAAACATTGTATAGCATTTTACACAGGAGTCTGGACTTGACT
>NZ_JAFENV010000043.1:0-638 GCF_016892225.1 Staphylococcus sp. GDY8P47P
CAGTTTTCGCTGTATCTACGCCTGCGTTATTTGTTGCTTTGTCTATCGCGTTTTTAGCAGTTGTCACTGCTTCATCGACTTTCGCTTTGGCTGTTGCTTTTTCTTCTTCTGTTGCGTTTGGCGTTTGATCGATTTCTGCTTTCTTAGCTTCGGCTGCTTTGTCAATTGCTACTTTTGCTTCGTCTTTCTTAACAACCGTTGGTTGCACATGATTGATCGCGTCTACACTTGAAGATTTAGCAGTGTCTACGCCTGCGTTATTTGTTGCTTGATCTATCGCATTTTTAGCTGATGTCACTGCTTCATCAACTTTCGCTTTGGCTGCTGCTTTTTCTTCATCTGTTGCGTTTGGTGTTTGGTCTATTTCCGCTTTTTTAGCACGAGCAACTTCATCTATTGCGTTCTTTGCTTGGGCTTTTTTCTCAACCGTTGGTTGGACGTGATTAATGGCATCTGTTCCTTCAGTTTTCGCTGTATCTACGCCTGCGTTATTTGTTGCTTGGTCTATCGCGTTTTTAGCAGTTGTCACTGCTTCATCGACTTTCGCTTTGGCTGCTGCCTTTTCTTCGTCCGTCGCGTGTGGCGTTTGATCGATTTCTGCTTTCTTTGCTTCGGCTGCTTTGTCAATTGCTACTTTT
>NZ_JAFENV010000044.1:0-2139 GCF_016892225.1 Staphylococcus sp. GDY8P47P
GTTTTTGCAGTGTCTACACCTGCGTTATTTGTCGCTTGGTCTATCGCGTTTTTAGCAGTTGTCACTGCTTCATCGACTTTCGCTTTTGCCGCTGTTTTTTCTTCGTCCGTTGCGTTAGGCGCTTGATCGATTTCTGCTTTCTTTGCTTGCGCTGCATTATCGATTGCTTGTTTTGCTTGTGCTTTTTTCTCAACCGTTGGTTGAACATGATTAATCGCGTCTACACCTGAAGATTTAGCAGTATCTACGCCTGTGTTATTTGTTGCTTGATCTATCGCATTTTTAGCAGTTGTCACTGCTTCATCGACTTTCGCTTTGGCTGCTGCCTTTTCTTCGTCCGTCGCGTTTGGCGTTTGATCGATTTCTGCTTTCTTTGCTTCGGCTGCTTTGTCAATTGCTACTTTTGCTTCGTCTTTCTTAACAACCGTTGGTTGAACATGATTGATCGCGTCTACACCTGAAGATTTAGCAGTGTCTACATCTGCGTTATTTGTTGCTTGGTCTATCGCGTTTTTAGCAGTTGTCACTGCTTCATCAACTTTCGCTTTGGCTGCTGCCTTTTCTTCATCTGTCGCATTTGGTATTTGATCGATTTCTGCTTTCTTTGCTTCGGCTGCTTTGTCAATTGCTGCTTTTGCTTCGTCTTTCTTAACAACCGTTGGTTGGAGATTGTTGATTGAATCTACACCGTTTGTTTTTGCAGTGTCTACACCTGCGTTATTTGTCGCTTGGTCTATCGCGTTTTTAGCAGTTGTCACTGCTTCATCGACTTTCGCTTTTGCCGCTGTTTTTTCTTCGTCCGTTGCGTTTGGTGCTTGATCGATTTCTGCTTTTTTAGCACGGGCTGCTTCATCTATTGCTGTTTTTGCTTGTGCTTTTTTCTCAACTGTTGGTTGCACATTGTTGATTGAATCTACACCGTTTGTTTTTGCTGCATCTACACCTGCATTATTTGTCGCTTGGTCTATTGCTGCTTTCGTATTATTCACTGCTTCATCGACTTTCGCTTTCGCTGCTGCCTTCTCTTCATCTGTCGCGTTTGGCGTTTGATCGATTTCTGCTTTCTTTGCTTGCGCTGCATTATCGATTGCTTGTTTTGCTTGTGCTTTTTTCTCAACCGTTGGTTGCACATTGTTGATTGAATCTACACCGTTGGTTTTTGAAGTATCTACGTCAGCGTTATTTGTCGCTTGGTCTATCGCATTCTTCGCACTATTCACTGCTTCATCAACTTTTGCTTTTGCAGCTGCTTTTTCTTCATCTGTGGCATTTGGTGTTTGATCGATCTCTGCTTTCTTTGCTTGCGCTGCATTATCAATCGCTGTTTTCGCTTCATCTTTCTTAACAACACTTGGTTGAACATGATTGATCGCGTCTACACCTGAAGATTTAGCAGTATCTACGCCTGTGTTATTTGTTGCTTGATCTATCGCATTTTTAGAAGTTGTCACTGCTTCATCGACTTTCGCTTTCGCTGCTGCCTTTTCTTCGTCCGTCGCGTTTGGCGTTTGATCGATTTCTGCTTTCTTTGCTTCGGCTGCCTTGTCAATTGCTACTTTTGCTTCGTCTTTCTTAACAACCGTTGGTTGCACATTGTTGATTGAATCTACACCGTTTGTTTTTGCTGTATCTACACCTGTGTTATTTGTCGCTTGATCTATCGCGTTTTTAGCAGTTGTCACTGCTTCATCGACTTTCGCTTTGGCTGCTGCTTTTTCTTCATCTGTTGCGTTTGGTGTTTGATCGATCTCCGCTTTCTTAGATTGCGCTGCATTATCGATTGCTGTTTTCGCTTCGCCTTTCTTAACAACCGTTGGTTGAACATGATTGATCGCGTCTGCACCTGAAGATTTAGCAGTGTCTACACCTGCATTATTTGTCGCTTGGTCTATCGCGTTCTTCGCACTATTCACTGCTTCATCGACTTTCGTTTTTGCTGCTGCTTTTTCTTCATCTGTAGCGTTTGGTGTTTGATCGATTTCTGCTTTCTTTGCTTGCGCTGCTTTATCGATTGCTGCTTTTGCTTTGTCTTTCTTAACAACCGTTGGTTGAATATGATTGATCGCGTCTACACCTGAAGATTTAGCAGTATCTACGCCTGTGTTATTTGTCGCTTGATCTATCGCGTTTTTAGCAGTT
>NZ_JAFENV010000045.1:0-3585 GCF_016892225.1 Staphylococcus sp. GDY8P47P
CACAATTATACGGACTTTATCCATGCATTTGTAGCTAAATTTCTAAACTCTTTTTAATATTCCTATTTATATAAAAATAGGACTGAGACATTTTTTAATATCCCAGTCCTCAAATATTTATTTATTCTAAATTAGCATGATTATTTTGCATTTCTTCTTCATTAATATTAAAGGTTTCCATCAATCCTAATACAACACTATCTAAGAATAATAATGAGGATTGTTCAAATAAACTGCCTAGCGGTTGTTCAGAACCTTCAACATCATATTTTGTACCTGCAGGTAATTCAATAACTGTTTCCGCTAATTCGCCAATCGGAGAATCAGGGTTTGTTGTTAATAATACAACTTTAGCACCTACTGATTGTGCCTTTTCAGCTAATAAACGTAAATGCTCAGTTGAACCTGACCCAGACAAAATCACAAACAAGTCATGTTCTCTAATAGATGGCGTTGTTGATTCACCTACGACAAATGCGTCTTTACCTAATTGGTTCAATCGCATTGCGAAACTATTCGCCATAAAACCTGAACGCCCTTTACCGGCAGTGAATATTCTTTGCGCACCATTCACATCATTGGCAAAGCGATCATACTGTTCATCTTGTACGTGTGATAATGTACGATCTAATTCTTCAAGAATTAATTTATAATTTGTAAATTGAGACATGCTTATTTACCTTCAATCGCTTCACGACATTGTTTTGCTGCTTCAACAGGGTCATCTGCATTAGCGATACCGCCACCAACAATAACTAAATCAGGGTTTTCAGCTACGATGTCTTTAATTGTTTCTGGTTTAATACCGCCAGCTACTGCAACTTTAGAATTCTTAATTACAGATTTAACAGTGCGTAAGCTATCTAATGGAGATTGACCTTCAGCTTGTAAGTCATAACCCGTGTGTACTGCAATATAGTCAGCACCCATTTCATCTAATTCTTTCGCACGTTTTTCTAAATCTTGAACTGCAATCATATCAACTAATAATTGTTTGTCATGTTTATGTGCTTCTTCAACTGCTGCTTTGATTGAAGCGTCTTCAGCTACACCTAAGATGGTAACTACATCTGCACCAAATTTAATAGCTTGGCTTACTTCGTAGTCTGCTGCATCCATAATTTTAAGGTCTGCTAACACTTTAGCATTATTAATATTTTCATTTAAATGTTGAACTGCCGGTAAACCTTCATTGATAACAATTGGTGTACCAATTTCTACGATATCTACATATTCCTCAACTTTTTTAGCTAACTCTGCTGCTTCCTCTTTATTTAATAAATCGATTGCTAATTGTAATTCCAATGCAAACATCCTTTCGTTACTAAAGTCATATATCTTCAGTTCTTAGTTTTGTCTTTCACATTTATTAGTCTACCCGTCTTCTATCTTTTTAAACGATATAACTTCATCAAACCTTTATCTTATTTTTTATAAAAGCCCTTACAGTAATTCAACTATTTAAGGGTATAATTACCATTTTTTCTAAATAAATTGAGCAGAGATGTACAATTAGTCACATCTTTTTAGTAAAATAAATAGATAAACATATTGTATGGTTGCAAGGAGTGAAAGTGTTGGAACCCATTAACGCTGAAGAAGTACAACAATTATTAACATCATTCGAAAATAAACCTGTATACCTACACGTTGAAACGACTAATGGTGCGTATGCGAACCATTTCGATCAACGTGTCTTTAATGCGGGAACATTTTTAAGGAATATACAAGTCACGTATGAACATGCACAACTTAAAGGTGGAGAGAAAGACCCTTATAGAGTTGGTCTAAAACTCCGCGATGGTGGTTGGGTTTACGTTCAAGGGCTAACGCATTATGAAATCAATGACAACAATGAATTTTTAATCGCAGGATTTAACTACGAAGGACAATTGGCTGCCACAATCGAAATCAGTGAAAAGCCATTTACAGTATAGAGGAGGTTTATTCATGAAAGATGAAAGACACGTGTTAATGATATTTCCACACCCTGATGATGAGACCTTCTCATCAGCTGGAACGATTGCCAGTTATATCGATAAGGGCATACCTGTCACTTACGCATGCCTAACATTAGGACAAATGGGACGTAATTTAGGTAATCCTCCTTTTGCAACTAGAGAATCACTACCTGATATTCGCGAGCGTGAATTAGAAGAAGCCATGAAAATCATTGGTATCACTGATTTACGTAAAATGGGGTTACGTGATAAAACAGTTGAATTTGAGCCTCATGAGCAAATGGATGACATGGTACAAAATTTGATTGAAGAAACCAATCCATCAGTGATTATTTCTTTCTATCCTAAATTTGCCGTACATCCCGATCATGAAGCAACAGCCGAGGCTGTAGTAAGAACCGTAGGACGTATGCCTAAGGATGAACGACCACGATTACAACTTGTAGCGTTTAGTAATGATGCACCAGACATACTAGGCGAACCAGATATATTAAATGACATTCGTGCATATCGAGATTTAAAATTGAAAGCTTTCGAAGCACATGCATCTCAAACTGGTCCATTTTTAAAACAATTAGCGAGTCCAGAAGTCGGTGGCGAAACGCAAAGTTTCTTAGACGTCGAACCATATTGGACATATCACTTTGAATCTTAAGGGGAGGTAAACAATGACTGAATTTGATTTATCTACACGTGAGGGTCGTTGGAAACACTTTGGCTCAGTTGACCCAATCGAAGGTACTAAACCAACAACTAAAAATGAAATGACTGACTTACAAAGCACACATAAAAATTTCTTATTTGAAATTGAAGAAGTCGGTATTAAAAACTTAATTTATCCTGTGAACATCGATCGCTTCCAAACAGCGGGGCGCTTTAGCTTCTCAACGAGCTTAAATAAAGATGAAAAAGGCATTAACATGAGCCGTATTCTTGAAAGTGTCGAAAAACATTATAACAATGGTTTAGAGTTGAATTTCGATACACTTTATCAGGTATTACGTACATTACAGACGAATATGAAACAGAATTCAGCAGGTGTTGATGTTTCGGGTAAATGGTTCTTTGACCGCTTCAGTCCAGTAACGAACATTAAAGCAGTAGGCAATGCCGATGTCACTTACGGATTAGCCATCGAACAAGACCAAATTACACGTAAAGAAATTACAATTGAAGCAACTGTAACAACACTATGCCCATGTTCTAAAGAAATCAGTGAATATTCAGCCCACAACCAACGTGGTGTAGTTACAGTTAAAGTTTATTTAGATAAAAACAACCAGGTTGTTGATGATTATAAAAATAAAATTCTAGATGCTATGGAAGCAAATGCAAGTTCAATCTTATACCCAATTTTGAAACGTCCAGATGAAAAACGTGTTACAGAACGCGCTTATGAAAATCCACGATTCGTCGAAGATTTAATTCGTCTTATCGCTGCTGACTTGGTAGAATTTGATTGGATAGATGGTTTTGACATTGAATGTCGTAACGAAGAATCTATTCACCAACATGATGCATTTGCGAAATTAAAATATAGAAAATAATCGTAGCATATAAATAACAAGGCAGTTGTCACACATTTCAAATGTGACAACTGCCTTTGACTATCAAATGCTATACC
>NZ_JAFENV010000046.1:0-6257 GCF_016892225.1 Staphylococcus sp. GDY8P47P
TCACTCACGCTTGTTGATGCTGATGCGCTCAATGATGTACTTGTACTTGTTGAATCACTCACGCTTGTTGATGCTGATGCACTTAATGATGTGCTTGTTTTTGTCGAATCACTTAATGATGTACTTGTCGATAAGCTCTTACTATTAGCAGTTGAAGTAGATGTACTTTCATTATTTGAAGTTACCACTGAAGTCGATGTCGATTGACTTGGTTCAAGATTTTTAATTGTTTGATTGTCACTAAAATAATTTAGTCTATAATCATTACCATCTTGATAAGCATACGGTGATACTGTAAACGATAGGTCTCCTGATTTATTATTAATAGGTACAGTAAAAGTNNACTTTTACTGTACCTATTAATGTTCCATTTAAATTGGTACTTGACCAAGTATATCCCCCATTCACTTTATTCAACGATGGAGTTGTTGTAGTCCCCGTATAATTACCATATGAATCGGAGTATCCTTGTGTTACGTTTGTGATATTGCCATAACCAGAACCTAATGTAATTAATGGTCTTTGTGGATGAGACATAAGCGTTGCTGTCTTTTTACTCACATTCGGCGTTTCAACACTATCAGTGGCAGGATTATCGTAAGTAAGTATATATTTAAATGTTACAGAACCATTTCCATTATTAGTCACTATTAATTTATAATAAATTGGCGTGTTATTTACTGAATCTGTACCACTACCTGTATATGTGTTAGTTTGACTAGTCGCTGCTGTTGTTGCTGCAAGTGTATTTACTGCCAATCTACTAAATGTTCTTAACTTAGTTGGACTTGTGGATGAACTTGTTGAATTAGTAGTAAATAAGGCAGATCCTAAATCTTCGTTTTTATTGCTTTCTGTAGTGTGCGTTGAAGATGTCACACTTTTTTGGGCATTATTTGACGCTAGTGATGCTTCAGTACGCGTACTTCCTTTTGAGTTATTCTCATTTGAGTTACTTAATGATTCTTTATTGCTACTTGAAGAAGTTTTATTACTTTTTTCTGATGTGCTGTTAGTAGAAGTGTCTTTTGCTAAAGAATTCGTACTGCTCTTTTTTTCTTCAGACGTACTTGTCTCTTTACTTTTATCACTATTCGATGTATTTCCAGAGTTCTTTTCAATTTGTTTTTCCGAAGAAGCAGCTTCTGACTTAGGTGCTTCTTGTTCCGAAGTAGACGTTGTACTCGTGGATGAATTAGCGTTAGATGCCTCTTTATTAGAAGTCGTTTCTACTGAATTCTTATTGCTTGTACTTTCTACAGTGCTTTTACTTGTTGATTCAGTAGACTCGGAAGTTTCTGATTTAGTAATCGCAGTTGATTGTTGATTTGCTACTGTTGCACTCGTTGATGAAATTTCTGAAGTCATAGGTGTCTCAGAAGCAGCATATGCCTGATGGTCATTAAGCATCGTAAAGGTAAAGGCCCCGCCTACTAATCCAGTTGCTCTCATAGCTTGTTTTTTTAATCGCTCATTATGATTTGTTTCTAAATTGCTAATTTCTTCTACATCTTTATTTAAGAATGGTAAACCCAACATTTTAAGTAGTTGAATTTCCTTAATACCCGCTTTAACCCATTGTTTTCCAGATTTATATAGTTTCACCCTTGCTTTTTCTTCACCAAAGGATCGTTTAAAATTTCTCTCTTTTTTCGACATAATACTCTCCTCTATTTTCCATTTACTTCCCCATCTACTAATTGACCACAATTAATTTGAATTTATGCTATTATATTACCCTTTACATGCAAATTGCAACAAAATTAGAGTTCATTTATATAAGGTTTTTCTATATTATATTGCGCAAAATTCAAAAGTATGCACGATTTATTCATTATTTTTATTTTCATTATTTTTGTTTCAATCAAATTATTACTTGATTAGTAAGTTTCTTTAAGATGAATCAGTTGTAATGCTTATTTATATATACTGGATTGGGATGATAATATTCATTTATTTGTATTTAAATTCATTTACTTAATCGGTATAACAATTTTGTAAGCACGACAGATCTATCGCTTTATTATTTCTTTGGTAATTAGAGCTATTTTTAAATTAAAAATAGGAAAAAACAAATTCTTCAGAACGAGTTTCTTCCTATTAAAATAGAGTTTTTGAATTTTTTAAGTTTTGATAATTATTATATTTCAAACAATACATAGTTGATTTGAAATTACTTTTTCGATGGGGTCCTTCATACAGTTGGTCAATTCAATAACAGTGTTTGTTATTTTTAACGAGGTCGCCTAGAGATGTTATGATAGACAAAACCATTAAAAAAATGGGCATACACAAATTGATTTCTATTGTGTGAAGCCCATAACGTATTATTTACTGAAGTACTACAAACCATATATATCTTCATATACTACTATATTCATTCTAAGACATCTAATTATACTTCTTTAACCATGTTATACCATTTTATACCCGCGTGTTGTGACGTTGACGCTCCTTCATTAATATAGCCGTAATGTTCATAAAAAGGCACTAATGCTTCGCGACAAGTTAGTGTTACGGCATGTCTTGAATGTTGTCTAGCCAAATTCTCAAATGCTTTTAATAATTGCCCGGCAATGCCCTGTCCTTGGCTACTTTTGCTAACAACTAATCCAAGTACACTAAGATAGCCACCATATTCAGGATTGCGCTCACTCGTTTCAAATAAGTCATCAGTTATATAACGTTGCGTAATCACAGGCCCATTAATATAGCCAAGAATTTGGCCGGCGTTTTCAGCTATGATGAATGTATCAGGTATTTTACCGATTCTCTCTTTTAATGCTTCTGATGTAGCTGCTTCATCAGATGTAAAGCCTTCATTTTCCAATTCAATCAGTGAAGACAGATCCGCTTCGGTTACTGCACGTAATTGCATCAAACATCCTCTCCTAGTTTAAAAAGTCGTATATATCGTAGCACAATAATGTGATGAATGCTTATATGACAAAACTGTCATTCAGTTGATAGAAGATATTAAGGTTGAATTTAAATTATTGTGTTAAGTTATAAATATACATATTTATGATATTTTTAATTATTAAATAATCATCTTTATGTATGAAGAATGCTATTTACTAGGGAGTGGATGAATTGATTAAAAGACGTTTTAAATATGCTTTCGGAACAACATTAGTAACATCATCACTATTACTTATGTCACATGGCCATGCTTTTGCAGCAACAAATAACATTGACCAAGCGTTCAATCACGATAATAATGGTCAACCTATAACATCTCAAGGTAGTAACAACAGTGTAGATCCTGGGTTTAACCACGATGTTGATGACAACAATGATACGGATCCTGGTTTCAACCATGATGTAACTAGTAACAATGACACTACGAACAATCAAGATAACAACAACGTAGATCCTGGGTTTAACCACGATGTTGATGACAACAATGATATTGATCCTGGTTTCAACCATGATGTAACTAGCAACAATGACACTACGAAGCATCAAGCTGAAGATAATGACATGGGCTTTAATGGTTATGCAGAGCAACACGGATTAGTTAATCCAACATCTAAGACAAACGCACAACAAGATCCAGATAAACATCAAGCTGAAGATAACGACATGGGATTCAATGGTTATGCAGAGCAACACGGGTTAGTTAATCAAACATCTAAGACGAACGCACAACAAGATCCAGATAAACATCAAGCTGAAGATAACGATATGGGATTCAATGGTTATGCAGAACAACACGGGTTAGTTAATCCAACATCTAAGACAAACGCACAACAAGATCCAGGTAAACATCAAGCTGAAGATAATGACATGGGATTCAATGGTTACGCAGAAAAGCATCATTTAGTTAAACAACAAGCGCAGTCACCACAATCACAAATGAATACACAACTTAGTAAACAAGCAACTCATTCTCAACAAGAAGCGAGTCAATCTTCATTACATCACGAATTACCTATGACGGGCGAACGCACTTCAACAACACCATTTGTTTACAGTATTTTAGCTTTTATATTAGGTGTAGGTGTAATTAGCCTTAGACGTCAACTTATGAAATAAACAATAACTATATTTTTCTAATTATCTGTTACTTTTATTACTAAAGCATTTCTTTTATGCATATGATAAGTAAAGAAGCTATCGCAATAGGTGGTCTCACCTAGCGATAGCTTCTTTTTTATAATTCTAAACTAATAAGAGTTTAATGCCTCTAATGATATTTTGAATGAATAAATACACACCGACTAAACCTAGTATAACGGCAACTACCCATGAACCAAATACAACCCAACTATCCATATTTGTTGAAGCATTGCCCATTAAGCTAGCAGATATCATCAATGCGAACGGCGCTAATGCAAAGCAAATCCAAGTTAAAATATGGTTGAACAACGCTTTACGTGCGTGGGTTGATACTGGTTGGTCAGCGATGATCCACATTACAATTGGTAATAGTACTGGTGCAAAGAATACGCTTAAATAACTAATAGACGATGCAATATTTTCATTTCTGCTACCGTAATCGTCGTCATGTCTGTAGTTATATTTGTCTTTTACATCTTCCATAATCACTCACCTCAATTATATGTAAACATATTTAACTTAAGATTTTTAGGGAGAAAGCCCAAAATTACAACTCTGTAAGTTTCGGGAGCGTTCAACTCATTTGTCTATCTAACGCTATTATGATTAACGCTACCAATGTTAAATTAATTATTTAGTTCATTATGTCGCTAGCTTATTTTATTTATTGTTATAATATTAAAAAATAGACTAAGAAATAAATGTGAGGCATAACTATGGCAAATGAATTAGTAAATGAATGGTTAGAATTTACATCCATATACAATAACGTTTCAAAGCAGTTAGAACACGATTTAATGTCTCACCATCATCTTGCATTAAAAGAATTCTATGTCTTAATGTATTTAGATTGTGCAGAACATCATCAATTACCGTTGAAAGTGTTACAAACGAAAGTTGGTCTGAGTCAAAGTGCAATGTCTAGATTAGCAACAAGAATGGAATCAAAAGATTGTGGTGTGATACGACGACAAGGTTGTAGTGAGGATAAACGTGATGTTTACGCTGCTATTACAGATAAAGGACGTCATTTCTATAACGAAGTTAAAGTCACTTTTGAAAATACCTTACGTGATGTGTTCAAATCATAACACGAAACCCATGGTAGCGAGATAACACTCATATCGCGTGCATTATCTCCCCCATGGGTTTCTCTATATTATAAACTATCTTATTTTAATTGTTCTAAGGCTTCTCTAATAGTAGTATCACCTGATTGAATATAGACCACTTGTTTATCTAATTGCGTTATATCTAATGCGTTGATTAATGTTGTTGCAACATCATCTCGTGGAATTGTGTAACCATTTGGGTCTCCTTCAATTGAGAAAGAAGCATCGATTTTGCCAGTACCTTCATCATCTTGTAATGGTCCTGGACGTACGATGGTATAATTCAAGTCTGATTGTTCAATATAGTAATCAGACATATGTTTGGCAACAGCGTAAGGTCTCATCACATCAGACTCGTTATCTGGGTCTGGACTATCTGTTGCACTTAATTGCACTAATTTTTTCACGCCATTTTTACTTGCTGCATCGACCACTTTTTTAGAACCCCAAAGGTCAACAAGAAGTGTCTTATCTGCGCCAGTACTTCCGCCCGAACCTGCAGCAAAGATAACAGCATCAACATTGTCAAACGCATTTGAAATGTCACCTTCTAAATCTGCTACAACTACTTTGTCAGCACCTGTATTTTCAAGTTCTGAAACTTGCGCTTCTTTACGTACTAACGCAACTGAACTATGTTCGGTATCTTTTAATTGTGCAATCACTTTACGTCCTACCGCACCATTTGCACCTACAACTAATACATTCATTCTATATCTCCTCTCTTTTTGAAGATACACACCCACATTCATGCATGTGCATGCATTTTATTAACTACTATATGTATTACCGACTCTCTATATTTTAAACATCTCTATATAAAAAGCGTCCGGGACAAAATTAATATAATGAAGCTATTTTGCAAATTCGCAGTAGCTGACTGAACTGAGAAGGCACTTAAATCAAGCTTTTCTCAGTTCTAGTCATCCTTGCGGGCGGGGCCCCAACAAAGAGAATTTCACTAAGAAATTCTACAAGCAAAGCAAGTTGGGAGTCGGGGCCCCAACACCAAAAATCACGAAAGTGATTTTAAAAGCTAAGCAAGTTGGGGTTACGACGAATTCAAATGTATTCTGTCACGCT
>NZ_JAFENV010000047.1:0-8667 GCF_016892225.1 Staphylococcus sp. GDY8P47P
AGTAGGACGTTGCCAGGCAAAGTAATGAGACCGTAAGGTCTCTTTTTTTTATGCTTAAAATCAAACCGAAGGTTTAATGATATATATGTATAATGGCTTAACGAAGAGAAAGCGTTTGAAGCTGATGAATTGAGAAAATTGAGAAGCGAGTTTAGTAGAGTTAAAAGAGCAAGCAATTTTAGAAAAAGAAGAAAGATGCGAGCGCTTGCCTCGAAGTAAAGTAAGATTCTTAGCGCCGATGGTAGCCGATTTACGTTCCGCTAGAGTAGGACGTTGCCAGGCAAATCGTATGGATGCGATGAGCCGATATCGAGACCGTAAGGTCTCTTTTTTTTATGCTTAAAAAATCAAACCGAAGGTTTAATGATATAAAGGTTGAACTATTAATTATCATCATGTAGTATATGTAATATATTACGTATAATAAATATATTTATAAGGAGAACGACTTACAATGAGAATTGGTTTATTATTAATAAGACTTATGTTAGGTATTACATTTACAATACATGGATCTCAAAAAGTATTTGGTGGATTTAAGGAACCGATGGCAATGATGTCTGATTTAGGTTTCCCTGCATTCTTAGGCATTATATTAGGGTTATTTGAGTTTATCGGGGGCATATTAATGATCATAGGTTTATTTGCAAACTATGTTGCTGCTGGTTTCATTATAATTATGCTTGGCGCTTTATTTACAGTTCATCTAGCACATGGTTATATGGCTTCAGAACTTGTAATTATACTATTGGTAATGAGTATATCTGTAATGATTTCTTATAATTGGAAGAAATCACTTGAACTTTATTAAAAATGTGTATTTGCGAATAATTAGCAAATACGTTCATTGAAATTCTATAAGTAAAGTAAAGTCAGTCTGGGACAAAAATAATATAATAATGCTATTTAGCAAATTCGCAGTAGCTGACTGAACTGAGAAGGCACTTAAATCAAGCTTTTCTTAGTTCTAGTCACCCTTGCGGGGGTGGGACGACGAATTCAAAAGAATTCTGTCCCTCTCCCACTTTTAAATAATTATAAAGTTAATGCTTTGATTAAAATATCAGTATGCTCTTTAAGCTGATGATTGGGAATACCACCGAAACCAATAATAAACTTTGGGAGTGGTTCAATTTGATCATCATAGTTGTAGATATTTAATTTTAATTTTAGTTCTTCCGCATTGTGCAGGCATTGAGACATGGTAAGTCCATTATTTACTGTTAGTGTGAAATGCATTCCTGTTAATGCGCCTTCAATGTTTAGTTGTTCCTTATAGGGTTCCAATCGTTGCAATATATAATTTAGTTTCTCTCTATAAATTTTTCTCATTTTATTTAAATGACGTTCAAAACTTCCAGATGACATAAAATTCGCAATGATTTGTTGGATATGAACAGGGACGGTATTACTCTCTTTATAAGGCATAGATAAATAAGATTGTAATAATGTTTGAGGCAAAACGATATAAGCAATACGACAACTCGGATAAAGTGATTTTGAAAATGTACTAATATAGATTACTTTGTCTTTTTTATCTAAACTTTGTAAAGCAGGAATTGGTTTACCGTAATATCTGAATTCTGAATCATAATCATCTTCAATAATATATCTACTATGTTTCTGATGAGCCCATTTAATGAGTTGGGTACGTTTTTTTAAGTTCATGACATAGCCAGTTGGGAATTGATGAGATGGTGTGATATATACAATATCATTATTAGAATTAAGTACGTCAGTCATGTTTATTCCATCTTTCTCAACAGTTGCTTGAATATAATCGTGATTGTTTTTATCCAAAACATGTTTAATTGGTGGATAACTTGGTTTTTCTATTATGAATGACGATGTTTTAAGAATATCAGTAATCATGTTAAGTAATTGCTCAGTAGAAGACCCAATGATAATTTGATTTGGATGACATGACACACCTCTACTATTAAATAGATAATGTGCGATTTGTTGTCGTAAATTTAGTTCACCTTGTATGTCTCCTTTTTCTAAAAGCGCTAATTCATTATCTTCAAATGCTTCCTTTGCAAATTTTCTAAATAGATTTAGAGGGAAATATTCGGCATCTATCTCTGCTAAATTAAATGCATACTTATATTGGTTAGTGTCAATTGGATGCGCTTCTGTTTCAATAGATGGGCTATTAACATTAATGACAGGGAGAGACTGTATATCAGATACATAATAGCCGGAGCGGGGTTTAGAGTATATAAAACCTTCATCTAAAAGTAGTTGATAGGCATGCTCTATAGTTGTATGGCTAAGTGATAAATGTTCACTTAATTGGCGCTTTGATGGAAATTTATCTTGTGTTTGATATTGACCTTCGATAATTTGATTTTTCAGCTGCTCATATAATGCTATATATAATTTTTGCTTTTTCATTTTAAACTGACCCCCTAATTTTATAAATAAATTGTACCTTTTTAAATATCAGTTTATAACTTAAAATGAATTTAATCAAATGTGAAAAGGGGTTAATATTATGTCTAAAATCGTAGGATCAGATCGAGTTAAACGAGGAATGGCTGAAATGCAAAAAGGCGGCGTTATTATGGACGTTGTTAATGCAGAACAAGCTAAAATTGCTGAAGAAGCTGGCGCAGTTGCCGTTATGGCTTTGGAACGTGTACCATCTGACATCAGAGCAGCTGGTGGGGTAGCACGTAGCGCTAATCCTAAAATTGTTGAAGAAGTAATGAATGCTGTTTCAATTCCAGTTATGGCAAAAGCACGTATCGGTCACATTACTGAAGCACGTGTATTAGAAGCTATGGGTGTAGATTATATTGATGAATCTGAAGTATTAACACCTGCAGACGAAGAATACCACTTAAGAAAAGATCAATTCACTGTTCCGTTTGTGTGTGGTTGCCGTAACTTAGGAGAAGCTGCACGTCGTATTGGTGAAGGTGCTGCGATGTTACGTACTAAAGGTGAACCGGGTACAGGTAACATCGTTGAAGCTGTAAGACATATGAGAAAAGTTAATTCAGAAGTTAGTCGTTTAGTTGTTATGAATGACGATGAAATTATGACTTATGCTAAAGAATTAGGTGCACCATATGATGTGTTAAAACAAATTAAAGATCATGGACGCTTACCTGTTGTTAACTTTGCAGCTGGTGGTGTTGCTACACCTCAAGATGCTGCTTTAATGATGGAATTAGGCGCTGATGGTGTATTTGTTGGTTCAGGTATTTTTAAATCAGAAGATCCTGAGAAATTTGCTAAAGCAATTGTTCAAGCTACGACGCATTACCAAGATTATGAACTTATCGGTAAATTAGCTTCAGAATTAGGCACAGCAATGAAAGGTTTAGATATTAATCAAATTTCATTAGAAGAACGTATGCAAGAGCGTGGTTGGTAATTTATGAAGATTGGTGTATTAGCATTGCAAGGTGCCGTACGTGAACACATTCGTCATATTGAACTTAGTGGTCATGAAGGTATTGCAGTTAAAAAGATTGAACAATTAGAAGAAATAGATGGATTAATTCTTCCAGGTGGAGAATCTACTACACTAAGAAGATTAATGGATCTATATGGTTTTAAAGAAAAGTTACAACAGTCTGATTTACCAATGTTTGGTACATGTGCAGGCCTTATCGTACTTGCAAAAGATGTCGAAGGTGAAACTGGCTATTTGAAAAAGTTGAATATCACTGTTGAACGTAATTCATTTGGCAGACAAGTGGATAGTTTTGAAGCAGAGTTAGATATTAAAGGTATAGCTGAAGACATTGAAGGTGTATTTATTAGAGCACCTCATATTGCTAGTGTTGAAGAGGGCGTAGAAATATTAAGCTCTGTGGGCGAAAAGATTGTAGCAGTCAAACAAGGAAAATATTTAGGTGTATCATTCCATCCTGAATTAACGGATGATTATAGAGTGACACAATACTTTATCGATCATATGGTCAAATAAAAGAATAGTAGGTAATGGAGAGACGCATTTGAGTGTTTCCATCTATGAAAATACCCTAGAACTTCTAATCGTCAGAAGTTCTAGGGTATTTAATTTCAATATTAGATAAAGAATCCAGCGATTGCTGCTGAAATAAATGATACCAATGTTGCACCTAATAATAATTTAAGTCCAAAACGTGCTACGACGTCACCTTTTTCAGAGTTAAGTGATTTGATAGCACCTGAAATGATACCAATTGAACTGAAGTTAGCGAATGATACTAAGAATACTGATGTAACACCTTTAGCATGTTCAGAAATATCTTTTAAGTTTCCTAATGATTGCATTGCAACGAATTCATTAGATAATAATTTAGTTGCCATAATTGAACCAGATTTAACTGCATCTTCCCATGGTACACCAGCTAAAAATGCTAATGGTGCGAAGACAAATCCAATTAACGTTTGGAAATCCCATGTAATTGCGCCACCAGAAACAAAGCTAAAGATACCACTAACGATACCATTTAATAATGCGATGATGGCAATATAACCTATTAACATCGCACCAACGATTACTGCAACTTTGAACCCGTCTAAAATGTATTCTCCCAACATTTCAAAGAATGATTGCTTTTTAGTTTCGCTTTCGTCTACTAATAGTTTATCGTCTTCTTCATTAACTTTATAAGGATTGATGATAGAAGCAATAATGAAACCACCAAATAAGTTTAATACTACTGCTGTAACAACGTATTTAGGCTCAATCAATGTGAAGTAAGCACCGATAATTGACGCTGATACTGTCGACATTGCTGAAGCGGTCAATGTGTACAAACGTTGTTTAGGTATGTAAGGTAATTGTTGTTTTAATGAAATAAACACTTCCGATTGACCTAAGATTGCAGCAGCTACTGCGTTATAAGATTCTAAACGTCCCATACCATTAATTTTAGAGATTAAGAATCCTAAAACATTAATAATCCATGGTAAGATTCGAGTGTATTGCAAGATACCAATTAATGCTGAAATAAATACAATTGGTAGTAATACGCTAAAGAAGAATGGTGGGTTTTTTGGATCGACAAATTTGAATCCGCCAAACACAAAGTTAACCCCTTCTGCAGCTTTTTGTAATAAGTAGTTAAATCCTTCCGAAATGCCCCCAATAACTGTAATACCTGCTGTCGTTTTTAATAAAATAAACGCAAATACAAGTTGGATGACTAATAAAAGACCAACATATTGCCAGCGAATATTTTTTCTGTCAGAGCTAAACAAAAATGCAAGTGCCAAAAAGAAAATTATCCCAATAATCCCAATAAGAATATGCATAATTCTACTCCTTTAAATTTTTCTTAATTAATATAATACATTAAATTCTTGCATGTAACATCATTATTTTAGAAAATTAAAAAACAAATTGGTTGAAAAAGGTCAAAGATGCTCATATAATATAGTCAAAGAAGGTCAAAAGAGGTGGTAAATCATGCACAACATGTCTGACATCATAGAACAGTACATTAAAAAGTTATTTGAAGAAAGTAATGAAGACGTGGTAGAAATTCAACGAGCTAACATTGCTCAGCGTTTCGACTGTGTACCTTCTCAACTAAATTATGTTATTAAAACTAGATTCACAAATGAACATGGTTATGAAATAGAAAGTAAACGTGGTGGCGGAGGTTATATCCGAATCACTAAAATTGAAAATAAAGATGCAACGGGGTATATTAATCACCTATTGCAAATCATTGGGCCATCTATTTCTCAACAACAAGCGTATTATATTATAGATGGTTTGTTAGATAAGGGACTCATCAGTGAAAGAGAAGCAAGAATGATTCAAGTAATCGTAGATCGTGAAACATTAAAAATGGACGTGGTTGCTCGAGATATCATTAGAGCCAACATATTAAAACGCGTATTACCAATCATTAATTATTATTAGTAGAAAAGCGAGGTGTCTATGTGTGCTTTGTGAAAACTGTCATTTAAATGAAGCAGAGGTTAAACTCACAGTAAAAAGTAAAGAAGGCACTTCTGAGAAATGGGTATGTTCTATATGTGCGCAGGGTGAAAATCCTTGGCAACAAAATGAAAATACATCGCCACATTCTCAGTTTCAAGACGATATTGAAGAAGCTTTCGTCGTCAAACAAATATTGCAACATTTAGCAACTAAGCATGGAATTAATTTTCATGAAGTGGCTTTTCAAGAAGAGAAGCGATGTCCAACATGCAACATGACTTTAAAAGATATTGCACATGTAGGGAAATTTGGTTGTGCAAATTGTTATGCTACATTTAAAGATGACATTGTAGATATAGTAAGACGTGTGCAAGGTGGGCAATTTGAGCACGTAGGTAAAACGCCTCGTTCTTCTCATAAGAAACTTGCCATCAAAAAACAAATCGAAGAAAAAACGAAGTATCTCAATGTATTAATTGATGAACAAAACTTTGAAGAAGCTGCTATCGTTAGAGACGAAATAAAAGCATTGAAAGACGAGAGCGGGGTGGAACGTAATGAGTGATATGAATACGCATATCAGTGAATGGATGAAGCAAACGGAAGAATCTCCAATTGTGATGTCTTCCAGAATCCGATTAGCTAGAAATTTAGAAAATCACGTCCATCCACTCATGTTTCCCTCAGAACAAGATGGCTTTAGAGTGATAAATGAAGTGCAAGATGTATTGCCTGATTTGTCTCTCATGCGATTAGATACAATGGATCAACAAAACAAGATGAAACTTGTTGCTAAACATTTAATTAGTCCTGAACTTATTAAACAACCGGCATCAGCAGTGTTATTAAATGAAGACGAATCAATCAGTATTATGATTAATGAAGAAGACCATATACGCATACAAGCAATGGGAAATGATTTGTCATTACATGATTTATATAACAAAGCGAGTGATATTGATGATACGTTAGATCAATCGCTAGACATTAGTTATGATGAACATTTAGGGTATTTAACAACATGCCCAACCAATATTGGTACAGGTATGAGAGCAAGTGTAATGCTACATTTGCCAGGGTTATCCATCATGAAACGTATGAATCGTATTGCACAGACCATTAATCGTTTTGGTTTTACGATTCGAGGTATATATGGAGAAGGCTCGCAAGTTTATGGCCATATCTATCAAATTTCAAATCAATTAACACTTGGTAAAACTGAAGAAGAAATTATAGATAACTTAACTGAAGTTGTTCAACAAATTATAAATGAAGAAATGCAAATTCGTGAACGCTTAACGCATTATAATGAATTGGAAACGTTAGACCGTGTTTATCGGTCGTTGGGTATCTTACAGAACAGTCGAATTATTTCAATGGAAGAAGCTTCCTATCGTTTAAGTGAAGTGAAATTAGGTATCGATTTAGGGTATTTAACATTGAAAGACTTTAAATTTAATGAATTAATGGTAAGTATTCAATCAGCGTTTATTTATAACGATGAAGATGAAACAATCTCTGTAAATGAGAAGAGAGCAGATATATTAAGAGAATATACACAATAGGAGGTACAGAAATATATGCTATTTGGTAGATTAACTGAACGTGCACAACGTGTCTTAGCACATGCGCAAGAAGAAGCTATACGTTTAAATCATTCTAATATAGGTACAGAACACTTACTACTTGGCTTAATGAAAGAGCCAGAAGGTATAGCCGCTAAAGTATTAGAGAGTTTCAATATTACCGAAGATAAAGTGATTGAAGAGGTTGAGAAATTAATCGGCCATGGACAAGATCAAACAGGAACATTGCATTATACACCTAGAGCCAAGAAGGTAATTGAACTTTCAATGGACGAAGCTAGAAAGTTACATCATAACTTTGTAGGTACAGAACATATTTTACTAGGTTTAATTCGTGAAAATGAGGGCGTAGCTGCGCGTGTGTTTGCTAATCTAGATTTAAATATTACAAAAGCGCGTGCTCAAGTGGTTAAAGCATTAGGAAGTCCTGAAATGAGCAATAAAAACGCTACAGCAAATAAATCAAATAATACACCTACATTAGATGGATTAGCACGTGATTTAACTGTGATTGCCAAAGATGGAACACTAGATCCTGTTGTGGGTAGAGACAAAGAAATTACGCGTGTGATTGAAGTATTGAGTCGTCGTACTAAAAATAACCCAGTACTAATTGGCGAACCTGGGGTAGGTAAAACTGCAATTGCAGAAGGTCTTGCACAGGCGATTGTTAATAATGAAGTGCCTGAAACATTAAAAGATAAACGTGTCATGTCACTTGATATGGGAACAGTTGTAGCAGGTACTAAATATCGTGGTGAATTTGAAGAACGTTTGAAAAAAGTAATGGAAGAAATCCATCAAGCTGGTAACGTTATTCTATTTATTGATGAATTGCACACATTAGTTGGTGCTGGAGGTGCAGAAGGCGCAATTGATGCATCAAATATATTAAAACCAGCATTAGCTCGTGGTGAATTACAATGTATTGGTGCTACAACATTAGATGAATACCGTAAAAACATCGAGAAAGATGCAGCGTTAGAACGTCGTTTCCAACCCATTCAAGTTGATGAACCTTCTGTTGAAGATACAATCGCAATTTTAAAAGGATTACGAGATCGTTATGAAGCGCATCATCGTATTAATATTTCTGATGAAGCACTTGAAGCGGCTGCTAAATTAAGTGATCGCTATATATCTGATCGTTTCTTGCCTGACAAAGCAATTGATTTAATTGACGAA
>NZ_JAFENV010000048.1:0-27660 GCF_016892225.1 Staphylococcus sp. GDY8P47P
CTAGAGTAGGACGTTGCCAGGCAAATCTTATGGATGAGATGAGCCGATATCGAGACCGTAAGGTCTCTTTTTTTATGCTTAAAATTAAAATGAAAATTTAATGATATAAATGTATAATGCTTTACGAAGAGAAAGCGTTTGAAGCTGATGAGTTGAGAAAATTGAGAAGCGAGTTTAGTAGAGCTAAAAGAGCAAGCAATTTTAGAAAAGGAAGAAAGATGCGAACGCTTGCCTCGAAGTAAAGTAAGGTTCTTAGCGTCGATGGTAGCTGATTTACGTTCCGCTAGAGTAGGACGTTGCCAGGCAAAGTAATGAGACCGTAAGGTCTCTTTTTTTATGCTTAAAAAATCAAACCGAAGGTTTAATGATATAAATGTATACGGCTTTACGAAGAGAAAGCGTTTGAAGCTGATGAGTTGAGAAAATTGAGAAGCGAGTTTAGTAGAGCTAAAAGAGCAAGCAATTTTAGAAAAGGAAGAAAGATGCGAACGCTTGCCTCGAAGTAAAATAAGATTCTTAGCGCCGATGGTAGCTGATTTACGTTCCGCTAGAGTAGGACGTTGCCAGGCAAAGTAATGAGACCGTAAGGTCTCTTTTTTTATGCTTAAAATCAAACTGAAAATTTAATGATATAAATGTATAATGGCTTTACGAAGAGAAAGCGTTTGAAGCTGATGAGTTGAGAAAATTGAGAAGCGAGTTTAGTAGAGCTAAAAGAGCAAGCAATTTTAGAAAAGGAAGAAAGATGCGAACGCTTGCCTCGAAGTAAAGTAAGGTTCTTAGCGTCGATGGTAGCTGATTTACGTTCCGCTAGAGTAGGACGTTGCCAGGCAAAGTAATGAGACCGTAAGGTCTCTTTTTTTATGCTTAAAATTAAAATGAAAATTTAATGATATAAATGTATAATGCTTTACGAAGAGAAAGCGCTTGAAGCTGATGAGTTGAGAAAATTGAGAAGCGAGTTTAGTAGAGCTAAAAGAGCAAGCAATTTTAGAAAAGGAAGAAAGATGCGAACGCTTGTGTTGAACTAAATGTACACAAATAACACTCCCATACAGATCAATGGGAGTGTTATATCATTAAATTAAAAGTGAATACAGCATCTTGTTTTCATTAATATAAATATTTGATGGATCAAAATTATGAACATTAAATTTGAGTTGATTAAGGTCATCATGATTTTTAAGCTGAATGCCAATAATAACAGTACCCGTATTTTGAGAAGTTTTCTTTAAGTATTCAAACTTAGTAATATCATCTTGTGGTCCTAAAACATCATTTACAAATTCCTTGAGTGCACCAGGACGTTGAGGAAAGTTAAGTATAAAGTAATGTTTCATTTCCTCATAAAGTAATGAACGCTCTTCGATTTCTTTCATACGATTGATATCGTTATTACCACCACTAATGACGCATACTACAGTCTTACCTCGAATTTCTTTTTTATAATTCTCTAATGCTGCTACACTTAATGCACCTGCAGGTTCTGCAACGATGGCTTGTTTTGAGTACATATCTAAGATAGTTGAACAGACTGCTCCTTCATCTACTTGAATATAGTCGTCAACATATTGCTTAGCAATATTAAACGTGATATCACCTACACGTGCTACAGAAGCACCATCTACAAATTTATCAATATGGTCGAGTGTAACAACTTTATTTTGTACAACTACTGATTCATACATGCTGCTAGCGCCAGTAGGTTCAACACCAATTATTTTAGTTTGTGGGCTATATTGATTTAAATACGTACTTATACCTGAAATCAAACCGCCACCACCAATTGCAGCGAATAAATAGTCAAAAGTAATAGCATCATGATTTGACTGATTCAAAATTTCTTTTGCAAGGGTGCCTTGACCAGCGATTGTGTTGACGTTATTAAAAGGATCAATGAAGGTCATATGATTTTGTTTAGTATAAGCTAAAGCTTCTTTTAAACAATCATCAAAGGTGTCTCCAGTTAGCACGATTTTAACATTTTTTGAACCAAAGAATTTAACTTGATTAACTTTTTGAAGAGGTGTGGTTACTGGCATAAATATGACTGCTTGTAAATTTAGTGCTTTAGCAGTATATGCCACACCTTGAGCATGATTTCCGGCACTGGCACATGTAATACCTTTTTCTTTAGCCTCATCAGTTAATACCGAAATGGCATTATATGCACCTCTAAGTTTAAATGAACGCACCCATTGTAAATCTTCTCTTTTTAAATAGACGTTACAATCATATTTTTGCGAAAGATAGAGATCATATTGTAGAGGTGTCTCTTTAACAACATCTTTAATTCGTAAATATGCATTATCTACATCTTTAGCATTTACTGTTGTCTTTACAGTCATAGTATCTCAACCTTTATTTTTATTTTCATATTGTTCTATTAAACCTTCATACGCCAATGTAATGGCGATATCATCTAGTCCATTTACTAATTTATGTTTCCATGTTTCATCGATTTTAAATTTGAATGATTTATTATTTGCTGAAACTGTCTGTTGTGGTAAATCCACTGTAATTTCTTTCTGAGATGCTAAATATTTTCTTTCATCTTCATTCAAAGTTATCGGTAGCATGCCATTTTTTGTACAATTCATATAAAAGATGTCACTAAAACTTCCAGCTATAATAATATTAAATCCATAATCTTTTAAAGCCCATGCAGCATGTTCTCGACTTGAGCCACAACCAAAATTATCTCCAGTTATTAAAATAGAAGCACCAGCATATTCAGGTTTGTTTGGATTAAAATCTGGATTATCTGAACCGTCTGGTAGATAACGCCATTCATCAAACGCAAATGGTCCAAATCCACTTTTAGTAATGCGTTTAAGATGAGCTTTAGGAATAATTTGATCGGTATCTATATTGTCGTTAAATAATGGTACAACTTTACCTGTGTAGGTTGTAATAGGTTGAATATCCATTGTTAAACAACCACCTTTCTAACATCTACAAATTTTCCTTTGATAGCGGCAGCAGCTGCCATAGCTGGGGACACAAGATGCGTTCTCGCACCTTTACCTTGTCTTCCTTCAAAGTTACGATTACTTGTAGAAGCACAATGAATGCCCTCTGGTACTTGGTCAGGATTCATACCTAAACACATTGAGCAACCAGGTTCTCTCCATTGGAATCCAGCCTCTTTGAATATTTTATCTAAACCTAACGCTTCAGCTTCTTTTTTAACAGATCGAGAGCCTGGTACAACGATTGCAGTAATCTTAGGGTGAACTTGATTACCTTTAACGATGTGACTAGCTTCTATTAAATCCGATAGTCTTGCATTTGTACAAGAACCTAAGAAGACATAACCTAAATCAATATCTTCTGCTTTTTGGCCTGGTTTAAGACCCATATATTGGTAGGCACGCTCATCATTAATATTTTTAATTTGTGGAAAAGGTGTATTAAAACTAACACCCATTTCTGGATTTGTGCCCCATGTCACTTGAGGTTCGAGATGTGTGACATCAAGTTGAATAACTTTATCAAATTGAGCGTCCTCATCAGTATATAATTTACGCCAATCATGAATAGAACGTTCAAAATTTTGAGCATACTTTCTACCTTTGACGTAATCGAATGTTGTTTCATCTGGTTGCATTAACCCATATTTAGCGCCAGCTTCTATAGCCATATTGCAAATCGTCATTCTAGCTTCCATGGATAACGCTTTGATTGTTTCACCCGTAAACTCTATAGCATAGCCTGTGCCAAAATCCACCCCATATTTACTAATAAGATACAAAATAATATCTTTGGCGTAGACACCTTTTGGTAGTTGACCTGTGACATCTATTTTTAAGTTTTTAGGTTTCGTTTGCCAAAGCGTTTGAGTAGCAAATACAAGTTCTACTTCACTTGTTCCTATGCCAAAGGCGATTGCACCAAAAGCACCATGTGTAGCAGTATGTGAATCACCACAGACAATTGTTTTTCCTGGTTGAGTAAGACCAGTTTCTGGACCAACCATATGAACAATACCTTGTTCGTCTGAACCCATGTCAAAGAGGTGAACGCCAAATGCTTTTGCATTTTTTTGAAGAGTTGTGATTTGTTTATTTGCAATTTCATCTTTAATATTAAAAATATCAATGGTAGGAACATTGTGATCTAACGTTGCGAATGTTAAATCAGGACGTCTTAATTTACGGTTCTGTAGTCTCAATCCTTCGAAAGCTTGAGGAGAAGTCACTTCATGAATTAAGTGCAAATCTATATATAATAATTGAGGTTCACCTTCATTACCGGTTAAAACATGTTTATTCCAAACTTTATCGAATAACGTTTGTCCCATAAAAGTACTCCTCCCTTATTCATAATTCTTTTTTAGTTCGTTAAAAATATCTGACGTAGTATATTGGCCATTTAAATCTGGTGTTGTTTTTCCGTCTTTAATTAACTGATATACCAATTGTTCTAGTTCTGATGCGGCATCCTCAAAGTTAAAGCTTTCACGCAAACACATTGCTAAAGAAAGAACCATACCAAATGGATTAGCTATATTTTGATTTGCAATATCAGGTGCTGAACCATGAATAGGCTCATATAATCTTGGCCCTTCTAAACTAAAACTAGCAGAAGGGGATAAACCTAGAGAACCAGGTATAGTAGAAGCTTCATCACTTAAAATATCTCCAAATAAATTTTCGGTTACAATTACGTCGAAATCGGTAGGTCGCGTAATTAAGTGCATACTACACGCATCAACTAATAAATGGTTTACTTCTACTTCTGGATACTCCAAGCTAACTTCATCGATTGTTTGACGCCAAAGTTTACTCGAAGCTAGTACATTTTCTTTATCAACTGATGTTAATTTTTTCTTTCGATTTAATGCTAATTCAAATGCAACCTTCGCAATACGTTGAATTTCATCTTTAGTGTATGTTAATGAATCTAATGCACTAAGGTCATCAAGATGCCGAGGTTGACCGAAATATAATCCGCTAGTTAACTCTCTTACTATAATAAGATCAGTTCCTTTGACACGTTCTTCTTTAATTGGAGAGAAGTGGCTTGTACCGTCTGTAACTTTAGTAGGACGTATGTTAGCAAATAATCCTAATGATTTCCGTAATGCCAATAAGCCTTGTTCAGGTCTATTATTAGGGTTTGTCCATTGTGGACCACCTACAGCTCCCAGTAAAATTGCATCTGCATTTTTACACGCTTCTAAAGTATCATCTGGAAGGGGAACACCCTGCGAATCTATGGCTGCACCACCAAAGTCATACGACTTCAACTGATACTCAAATTGATATTTTTTACTTATTTGTTCTAATAGTTCTAACGTTCCACTTAATATTTCTGGACCTATGCCATCACCGGGTAAAGCTACTATATTAAAAGGCATGATGATTACGCTCCTTATTTTGAATTTCATTCACATATTTTGCATGCGCTTCTACATATGCTTTGCAAGAGGCATATAATACATCATGGTCAATACCGATACCATTAACGGGATGACCCTCTATATTTAATGACACATGAACTTCAGCTTGAGCATCAGTACCTTCAGTGACTGAATCAATTCGATATTCAATGAGTTCACTCTTATGCTTGAAAATTCGATCAACTGCATTATATATAGCCACAATTGACCCCGTACCAATACTTGAATCTTGATATAACTTACCATGTTTATCTTTGATAACGACGACAGCACTTTGTAAACCGTTTGACACAAATTGTAATTGCAGTGTTTCGACTTGATATATTGCATTTTGTTCATGTTCAGTACCTTGAATCAGTGCGTGTATATCACGATCAGTAACACTTTTCTTCTTGTCAGCTATAGCTTTAAATTGTTTAAATAAGTCAACTTGATTTTGAGGTTCAATATCATATCCTAATGATTTTAATTTTTCAGCAAAAGCGTGTTTACCTGATAATTTGCCAAGCGGTAAATCATTTTTACGTATACCAACAAGTTGTGGTGTCATAATTTCATATGTTTCTGGATTTTTTAGAACGCCATCTTGATGAATACCAGATTCATGACTGAAAGCATTTTGACCCACAATGGCTTTATTTCTTGGTACACGTATACCAGCATAGCGTGATATAATGTCGGATGTATTTTTGGTTTCTGATAGATTTAATCGCGTTTCATTACCATAATGGTCTTTTCGTACATATAGTGCTAACGCTAATTCTTCTAGCGCAGTATTGCCTGCGCGCTCACCAATGCCGTTAACTGTTCCCTCTATTCGAGTAGCACCATTTTCAATTGCAGCTAAGCTATTTGCAACTGCCATTCCTAAATCGTCATGACAATGTGCACTATAAATAATGTCTTGGTTCGTCTTTATGTGCTCAATTAAGGTTTTAAAAATTTGACCATATTCATTTGGATAACTGTAACCAACAGTGTCTGGAATATTAATTATCGTTGCACCAGAGTCAACTGCCATTTGTACACATTTGATTAAGAAATCTGATTCTGTTCTAGTCGCATCCTCTGGTGAAAATTGAACGACATCGAAGTATTGTTTAGCATACGTGACATGTTCTTTAATTGATTCCAATACTTGTTCTTGAGTCATTTTGAGTTTATGCGTTAAATGAATAGGTGAGGTAGCTATAAAAACATGAATAACTGGTTTTACAGCATCTTTCGTAGCCTCATAAACAGCATCAATATCTGATTTCTTACAACGCGCTAATCCACATACAGCTGTTTGAGTTAATGTATTTGAAATTGCTTGAACAGACTTAAAACTACCAGTACTAGAAGCGGGAAACCCAGCTTCTAGTATATCTACACCCCATGTCTCTAACTGTTTAGCTATCTTTAATCTTTCATCAAAAGAGAAATTAACGCCTGGTGTTTGTTCACCATCTCTTAAAGTCGTATCGAAAATTTGAATATGGCTTTCCATCTTTAACAACCCCTTAGCTATTATTTTTGAATGCTTTTAGATTTAATGAATGGCATCATTTTTCTTAATTCACGACCAACAGCTTCAATTTCATGACCGTGTTGTTGTTCGCGTAATTTATAAAATTCTTTAAAGCCATTTTCATTATCTTTAACAAAACTATTTGCAAAATTACCATTTTGAATATCTTTTAATACAGCTTTCATATTATCTTTGACATCCGGTGTAATGATTCTAGGCCCTGAAACATAGTCTCCATATTCTGCAGTGTTTGAGATTGAATAACGTACGTTTTCCATGCCGCCTTCATACATTAAATCAACAATTAATTTCATTTCGTGTAATACTTCGAAATAAGCTAATTCTTTTTGATAACCCGCTTCAACAAGTGTTTCAAAACCACTTTGGATTAATTTATGGATACCACCACAAAGTACAGCTTGCTCACCGAATAAATCAGTTTCTGTTTCTTCTTTAAATGTTGTTTCAATGACACCCGCACGCGTAGCACCAATACCTTTTGCGTAACTTAAAGAAATATCGCGTGCTTGACCAGTAGCATCTTGTTGTACACCGAATAATGCCGGCACTGCAGTCCCTTCAACGAACGTACGTCTTACTAAGTGACCAGGTCCTTTAGGTGCTACTAGGAAGACATCGACATCTTTCGGTGGTTTGATAACTTCAAAGTGAATGTTAAATCCATGTGCAAATGCTAAGGCATTTCCTGCTTCTAAATTAGGTTCAATTTCGTTTTTATATACATTGCCTTGAATTTCATCTGGTAATAACACCATGATGACATCAGCTTGTTTAACGGCTTCTGCGACTGGATACACATCAAATCCGTCTTCTTTAGCTTTATCAAAAGAATGACCAGGGCGGATACCTACAATAACGTCATAGCCATTGTCTTTAAGATTTTGTGCATGTGCATGTCCTTGTGAACCGTAACCTACAATTGCGATTTTTTTACCTTGTAATGCATCTTTCTCTACTGATTGATCATAATAAACTTTAGTCATAATACATTCCTCCAAAAATTTAAAATTTCAATATTTTGAATATTCTTAAAATTATAGATATACTAATATCTATAAAATGTGATGTTAGTCATGTTTTGTTTATTTGTACTAGCGCATCAATCTAGAATTTACTTTATTGCTGGTTGATAACTTGAACTTCTAATACACTGACTTGTTTTTGTAATTTGGCTACTAATATTTTAAAAATTGCTTCATCTTCAATATCAGCAATAATTTGCATATCAGAAATCCCGTTTTCTTCTGATGGCTTAACTGTCAGTTCGTTTATATTATATTGTAGTCGAACGAAGGCACTAGTAATTCTATTTAACGTACTTACTTGGTCTGTGACTTTTAACTGTAAAACGCGTTTCATTCTAATCCCTCCATTTCATGGTTCGCTTTGCCACTTGGAATCATAGGATTAACTGGTTCGGTAGGTGAGATTCTAACTTCAATTAATGCAGGCCCTTGATAATTAAATGCTTCATCAAGTGTCGCTGTTAATTTATCGGGATGATCAATTAAGTAACCTTTGACACCATAAGCTTCCGCCATTTTCATGAAGTCAGGTTGATCATTAAATACGGAATGAGAGAATCGGTGGTTAAAGAATTTGTCTTGCCACTGTTTGACCATACCTAAGGTTCCGTTATTAATAAGAACGATCTTTACATTAAGTCCGTATTCAGGAAGTAATGCCATTTCCTGATTCGTCATTTGGAACCCACCATCACCAACGAAACAGATAACGGTTTTGTCGGGTTCAGCTAATTGAGCACCAATCGCAGAGGGAATACCGAAGCCCATCGTACCTAATCCGCCACTTGTAACCCATTGACCATGATGTTTGAAAGGATAGAATTGAGCCGCCCACATTTGATGTTGTCCAACATCAGTAGTAACGATGGCTTCACCGTGTGTAATTTGCCCAATATATTCAATCGCCTCTTGGGGCTTACAAAATGTGTCATCAGCCACAGTATATTTAAAAGGATGTTTGCTTTTATTTTCAAGGCAATGTTGAACCCATTCATCATGAGAAGTTTCATTTTTAAACTTATGAGACAAAGCTTCCAATACCTGTTTACAATCAGCCACAATTCCTAAATCAGTGGCAATCACTTTATTGATTTCCGATTCATCAATATCCACATGAACAACAATAGCATTCGGTGCAAATTCATCCGGTTTGCTTGCAAGTCTATCATCGAATCGACTACCCAAATTAATTAATAAATCACATTCAGTTAAAGCCATATTGCTAGCGTAAGATCCATGCATACCACCCATACCTAGAAATAATGGGTTATCGTATGGAATCGCACCTAAGCCTAATAGTGTAGTCACTACTGGAATTTGATGTTTCGTTACAAACTGCGTTAATAAATCGTTGGATTGCGAATGATTTATCCCTGCACCTGCTAAGACTACTGGTTGTTTGGCCTTAGATAAATAATGAACTAATTGGTCAATGTCTTTATTCTGTGGTTCTTCAGTAACTTTGTAGGCTGGTAAATTCACGTCACTTACCAGTGGTGCAGTTGTTTTTAGTACACCCATATCTTTAGGGAAATCTATAACGACTGGGCCTTTACGACCTGAATTAGCTAAGTAAAATGCTTCATGAATAATTCTAGGAATATCGTTTACATTTTTAACTTGGAAATTCGCCTTCGTGATTGGTGTTGTCATAGAAAGTAAATCTGCCTCTTGAAAGGCATCTTTACCAATACCTGGCGTTGCTACTTGTCCTGTGAACACCACCAAGGGGAGGGAATCACAATAAGCATCTGTAATACCGGTAATTGCATTTGTAGCGCCAGGACCACTTGTAACTACGACTACACCAGTTTTGCCAGATACTCTAGCATAGCCTTCAGCAGCATGTGTCGCACCTTGCTCATGTCTTGCCAAAATGTGTTTAATTTTACCATCATAAAACGTGTCGTATAAAGGTAAAACTGCACCACCAGGGTAGCCGAAAATAAAGTCAACATCTTCATGTAATAGAGCTTCAACTAATAGTTCTGAGCCAGCTCTTAGTGTGTGATTCTCGTTACTATTGACGTCTGCTTTCAGATTAGATTGATTTGAATGTGTCGTAGTTGATGAACTAACGACGTTACTTTCCATTTTATTTGCCATGATGAACAACTCCTCTAGTTAGATAAGATTTTCTGGAACTTGCATTATGCCACCAGTGTTCGCACTCGTAACCAAAGCGGTATATCTCGCTAGATAACCTGATTTTACTTTAGCTTTAAAAGGTTGGAGTGCTTTTTTGCGTTGATCAAGTTCTTCTGCAGTTTGATTAACATCTAAAGTGCGATTGATTAAATCAATCGTGATTTCATCACCGTCTTTAATGAGGCCAATAGGACCACCTGATGCGGCTTCTGGTGAAATATGTCCAACAGCAATACCTCTTGTTGCTCCAGAAAATCTGCCATCAGTAATTAATGCAACGTCTTTACCTAACCCTCTACCTACAATTGAAGAGGTAGGTGCTAACATTTCAGGCATTCCTGGTCCTCCTTTAGGTCCTTCGTAACGTATAACAACGACGTGACCTTCACGAACGATTTTGTTATCAATGGCCTCGACTGCTTCATCATGTGAGTTGAAACATACCGCTTTACCAGTGAATGTTTTGATAGAAGGGTCAACACCACCAACTTTAATTACCGCACCTTTAGGCGCAATATTTCCAAATAAGATAGAGAGCCCACCTTGTTTATCATATGGATTGTCGAGTGAGTGAATGACCTCAAAGTTTTTAATCTCTTTACCTTCATTATTTTCACGAAGCGTTTGTCCAGTCACTGTAAGTCTATCTGGGTGTAGAGTGCCTTCTTTTTTCATTAATTCATTTATGATAGCTGGACAACCACCAGCTTCGTGTACATCGTGCATTGAATATGATGAACTTGGTGCAATCTTAGATAAATAAGGCGTTCTCTTAGCAATTTCATTGATACGCTCTAAGTCATAATCAATGCCCGCTTCATTTGCTATCGCTAAAGTATGTAATACCGTGTTAGTGGAACCACCCATTGCCATGTCCAGTGCGAATGCATCGTCAATTGCTTCTCTAGTCACAATATCAAGTGGCTTAATATCCTTTTTAATATTATCAACTAATTTAAAGGCCGCTTCACGAATCATTTCTCTTCTTTGCTCACTAACTGCTAAAGCTGTACCGTTATAAGGTAGTGCTAAACCTAACACTTCCATTAGGCAATTCATTGAATTTGCTGTAAACATGCCTGCGCATGAGCCACAAGTAGGGCAAGCATTTTGTTCCATATCTAAAAATGCTTCTTTCGAAAGTTTACCTTCTTTAAAAGCACCAACTGCTTCAAACATGGATGATAATGTTAATGCCTTCCCTTGAGCAGATAATCCAGCTTTCATAGGGCCACCTGAACAGAATATTGCTGGTACATTGGTTCTTACGGCAGCTAATATCATACCAGGTGTGATTTTGTCGCAATTAGGAATGTAAAATACACCATCGAACCAGTGCGCATTAATAACAGTTTCAGCAGCATCTGCAATAAGTTCTCGAGAAGGGAGTGAGTATCGCATTCCGATATGTCCCATAGCGATACCGTCATCGACACCAATCGTATTAAATTCAAAAGGAATAGCGCCTGCCTCACGTATTGCTTCTTTCGCGATGTCAGCCAGTTCTCTTAAATGGACATGTCCAGGTACAATATCGATATAAGAATTACAAATCGCTACGAAAGGTTTATTCATATCTGTTGGATTTTTCAGTGCGCCCGTGGCGTGTAAAAGACTTCGAGCAGGTGCTTGTTGATCACCTTTTTTTATCATGTCACTTCTCATAAATAATTCCCCCATAAAACACATTAAGTTTGTTACACATAAAAAGACGTCCCAATTTGTGATTGGGACGTCTACAAGTCCCATTCAATGAGAAATAGGACTTAAACATTTAGTAATTGAAAGATACTAAAGTTCCAGCCCTTGAGAGTATAATAAAATAATTAAATTGTCAGTCGGATTATATGCTTGATGTGTCATTGTAGTCATTTTAATATACTCCTTCCTTGAATGGTTATATTTAAATAGTTAGAATTGTTTAAAAATTCGATAAACTTAATTTACTACACAGTGTTTATTAAGTCAATATAATTTTTAAGAATTTTCTAACATAAATCCTTTTTCAAATTTATGTTCCTTATAGGGAAATTGCTAAAGGAATTTGTTATACTTATTAAGTTAAATTGTTATGGCTTAATTCAATTGTGTTAGGAAAATTAAGCCATTTAAAATCAAAAATATAGCAATAGTAATTAGTTAATAAAATAAGTAGAGAGAGTGGGACTAATGATAACGATTAATAACTTGGATGAATTAGATCAATTCGCTAATGTGTTAGTTCGACACTTAAAGCCTGGTGATGTCATTTTATTAAATGGTGATCTTGGTGCAGGTAAAACAACGCTAACTCAATTTATAGGTAAACATTTAGGTGTTAAACGTAATATTAATTCTCCGACATTTAATATTATAAAATCTTATAGAGGTAGTCATTTAAAGCTACATCATATGGACTGCTATCGTTTGGAAGATTCAGATGAGGACTTAGGTTTTGAAGAATATTTTCAAGATGAAGGCATCACTGTTATTGAGTGGAGTCAATTTATTTATGATTTATTACCTGAAGAACGATTAATCATTAATATAGAGACTGTTAACGAAACACAAAGAACGATTGAACTAAATGGCATAGGGACACATTATTTGAACGTTAAGGAGGAAGTTGAAAGTGAATTTATTACTGATTGATACATCAAATCAACCGATGTCAATCGCAATCATGCAAGATCATGCCGTATTGTCTGAAATGACTACCGAAAATAAAAAAGATCATTCTAGTCAACTTATGCCTGGTATTCAACATTTATTTGAAGAAGCGAAAATTGATAAAAGCGAGATTGATGGTATTGTAGTTGCTAAGGGGCCGGGTTCATATACAGGTGTAAGAATTGGTGTTACAACTGCTAAAACGTTAGCATATGCATTAAATGCAAAATTATATGGCGTATCGTCTTTATTAGCATTAGCTGCCACAATGGATGAAAGCGACCAAAGATTATTGGTTCCTATTATTGATGCACGTCGAGAAGCGGTTTATACAGGTGTTTATCAATATGAAGAAGGAAAATTAAAGACAATTTTAGAAGATCAATATTTACCAATTCAAGAATTAAAACAACACTTGACTGATTTCAAACAGCCATTTGTCTATATTGGTAAAGATGCTGATAAATTATCAAACTACCTTGATGGAGAAATACAAAGTCACTTACCACATGCACCTGCAATGAAACCACTTTTAACTGAAAGTGAAGATATTCATACATTTGTTCCAAATTACATTAAATTATCAGAGGCAGAAAGAAATTGGCTAAACCAACAGAATCAGAATTAACAATTAGAGCGATGCAAGTCGATGATGTTCCTAATGTATTTGATATAGAACGTGACAGTTTTAATGATAGTTCATGGACGATAGATGCATTTTATCATGAATTAAATGAAAATAACTTTGCTAAATATTTTGTAATTCTTTTTGAAAATGAAATTATCGGATATCTAGGGCTTTGGATTGTTATTGATCAGGCTCAAATAACAACGATAGCTATTCGTAAAGATTACAGAGGATATGGGCTGGGACAATTATTGTTAAAATATGTTATGGATTATGCTAAGCATACATGTGAAGTAATGAGTTTAGAAGTTAGAGTTGATAATGTCATAGCACAACACGTTTATACTAATTTGGGATTTCAATTTGGTGGTAAACGTAAAAATTATTATGGAGAAGGCGAGGATGCAATGGTTATGTGGGTGAACTTAAATGAATAAAGAAACATTAATATTAGCAATTGAAACAAGTTGTGATGAAACAAGTGTAAGTGTCATTAAGGATGGCAACACAATTTTATCCAATATTGTACTTAGCCAAATTGAGAGTCATAAGCGTTTTGGAGGTGTTGTGCCAGAGGTTGCCAGTCGCCATCATGTGGAAGGTATTACAACAACTATTGATGAAGCGCTAATATCTGCAAACATTACGATGCATGATATAGATGCAATAGCTGTAACTCAAGGGCCAGGTTTAATTGGGGCATTGCTGATTGGTATTAATGCAGCAAAAGCACTAGCCTTTGCTTACGATAAACCGCTTATTCCTGTACACCATATTGCTGGTCATATTTACGCTAATCATTTAGAAGAACCATTAACATTTCCTTTAATCGCGTTAATCGTATCTGGAGGTCACACTGAACTCGTGTATATGAAATCTCATATGCATTTTGAAGTCATTGGAGAGACAAGAGACGATGCAGTGGGTGAAGCCTATGATAAAGTGGCACGAACAATTGATTTACCATATCCGGGTGGACCACAAATTGACAAATTAGCACAACAAGGTCAAGATACGTATGATTTTCCAAGAGTATGGTTAGAAAAAGATAGTTATGATTTTAGTTTTAGTGGTTTGAAAAGTGCTGTAATCAACAAACTGCATAATTTAAGACAAAAGAATGAAACAATTGTTAAAGAAAATGTGGCAACTAGTTTTCAAAATAGTGTCGTAGACGTATTAAGCACTAAAGCGATGAATGCATGTAAGGCATATAATGTGAATAGACTTATCGTTGCTGGAGGCGTTGCAAGTAACAAAGGACTTCGTCAACGTTTACAACAATTATGCGAAGCAAATAATATCCATTTATCTATTCCAAGTCCTAAATTATGTACGGATAATGCAGCAATGATCGGCGCAGTGGCATACTACTATTATCAAGCAGGCGTTACAGCTCATTTAGATTTAAATGGTGAAAATAACATGGACATAGAAGAAGCAACAATAGATGCTTAAATGATTTTAAAAATTTGTTTTACGATAAGAAACCTCTTATGAACGTTAGCATTGTAATGCCTACGTTATAAGAGGTTTTGTCTTTTGATGAAACATCATTTGATAAAGGTCAATAGGGAACATTTGTACTTATCAACATTAAGTGTATAAGTTGTGGATAAAAGGTTCTTAACAATGTGGATAGCAGGTTAATTTTGTGTAAAAAAATGGTAAATGAATCAAAAATATCTTGTGGATAAGTAGGATAACTTTGTGGATAGTTGATATTATCACATTTTAACTGTTTATAACTTTTATTGAAATTAATTCAAAAAAATAGCTAAAAAGTTATAAAATACTTTCTAGCTATTTTAAGATTAATGCGTTTTAAACATTTTCTTGTAAATTTTCCCATTCGGTCATAACTTGTTCTAATTTCTGTTCGGTTTCTTGTTTTTGATTCGCTAATGATGAAGCTTTTTCAGGATTATTAAATACATCAGGTTGCGTCAGTTGTTCATCAATTTGAGCGATTTCATTTTCATAGGATTCAATTTTAGATTCACATTCTTCAATGAGTCGTTCTAATTTACGTTGCTCACGGCGTTGTTGTTTTTGCGAATCATACGTATTGATGGTGTTATTGTTTACGTTTTGATTGGAAACATCATTCTTGCTATCATCATTACGTTCATTTTCAAATGCTTCTAATGCAGCTGCTTCTTCTGTTTTCTCAATATAATATTGATAATCTCCAAGATACATCTGACCGCCATCTATATTTAAATCAAAGACTTTATTAGCTAATTGATTAATAAAGTATCGATCATGGGAAACGAATAGAATCGTTCCTTCAAAATCTTTTAATGCTTGTTCAAGCATTTCTTTAGAATCAATATCTAAATGGTTTGTAGGTTCATCAAGGATTAAGACGTTATCTCGTTGTAACATTAGGAGTGCTAATTGTAATCGTGCTTTTTCGCCACCAGATAAATCGTTAATAATTTTTTTAACATCATCTTGTACAAATAAGAAACGTCCTAATACAGCGCGTATGTCTTTTTCATTCATAGTTGGATATTGATCCCAAACATAGTCGAGAATTGTTTTGTTGGATTTAAATTCTGCTTGCTTTTGATCATAGTAGCCAATTTGTAGATTAGCACCAAAGGTAATATTACCGTCTAATTGATCTTGTCGTTGTGCGATTGTCTTAATTAGCGTCGTTTTACCTACACCATTAGGACCTATGATTGCGATATGATCGCCTTTCGTGACTTCTATGTTAATTGGAGATGTTATAGGCGCATCATAACCAATTTCAAGATTGCGAATGTGCATCACGTCATTTCCTGTATTTCGATCGAAACCAAATTGAATATTGGCACTTCTTGCGTCTAACATTGGTTTGTCGATACGTTCCATTTTTTCTAATGTTTTGCGACGACTTTTTGCCATACCACTAGTTGAGGCGCGTGTAATATTTTTTTCTACAAAGGTTTCCAATCGCTTAATTTCATCTTGTTGACGTTCATATTCTTGCATGCGACTTTCATAATACTTATCACGTTGCTCGATAAATTGCTCGTAATTGCCTACATAACGTTTAACGTCACCAAGTGCCACATCATAGATTTGCGTGACAATCTTGTCTAAGAAGTATCTATCGTGACTGATGATGACGATGGCACCTTTGAAGTATTTTAAATAATCTTCTAACCACTTTGTTGTTTCTAAATCTAAATGGTTTGTAGGTTCGTCTAATAGTAATAAATCTGGCTCATTCAATAACATTTGCGCTAATGATAATCGTGTTTTTTGACCACCACTAAAATCGTTAATAGGTTTATCAAAATCATCTTCGTTAAAATTTAGACCATGTAGAACTGTTTTGATTTTACTTTCATATTGATAACCATCGCGTTGTTCAAATTGATTGGTTAATGATTCAAAACGTTCCATATGTTGTTGATAGGCATCAGAATCATAGTCAGATGCATGATCAGCGAGCCAGTTCGTTTCTTCTTTAATTAAGCGTTCCATCTTTTTGAGATGTTCAAATGGTTTAGACATTTCTTCAAACACTGAAGCGGATGAATTAAGCGTCATTTGTTGGGTCAGGTAACCCATTCGTAAATTTTTAATTTTAGAAATATGGCCGCTATCGTAATCTTCAACACCGGCAATAATTTTCATTAAGGTTGATTTTCCAGCACCGTTACGACCTACGACTCCGATTCGTTCGCCTGTCTTTACTTCGAAATTCACACGTGTGAAAATATCATCACCATCAAATGATTTCGAAATGTCATTTAATTGCAAGAGTATCATTCAGGTTTCACCTTTCTATTTGTAAGTTTATTACTCGAAATTAAGTTGTATATTACTCTATATTTTACCGTATTACTTAGTTTCTTGAAACTAAGTTATTTATTTTTAAAATGCGTTAAGGTATAATATTCCAGTATTCATAATAGGACATAAGAAAATTTAAAAAAATTTAAAACGTATAGCACTCAAAATAGTTTGGATACATAGATTATAAAATTCAAACGAAAGGGGGGCATTTTAAATGGCTCAAAATAAATCTAAAATTCCACGGGCAACTTTGAAACGATTACCTTTATATTACAGATTCGTTAACACGTTAAAATCAAAAGGCATAGACAGAGTGAATTCAAAAGCGATTAGCGAGGCATTAAATATTGAATCAGCAACCATTCGTAGAGATTTCTCATATTTTGGAGAATTAGGGAAAAAAGGTTACGGTTACAATGTAGATAGTTTATTAGAATTCTTTAAAACGACACTTAGTGATAGCGATAATATACACATTGCATTGGTAGGTGTTGGTAATTTAGGTAGGGCACTTTTAACGTATAACTTTTCAATTCACGATGAAATGACCATTACAGAGGCTTTTGATGTTGATGAGCACATTGTCGGAAATAAGATTGGTGATGTGACTGTTCATCATATGAACGACTTAAAACAAGTTCTTGCTGACAAAAATATTAATGTTGTTATTTTAACGACGCCAGAAAGTGTAGCGCAACGTGTGGCAAATGAGTTAATTGATGCAAATATTAATGGTATTTTAAATTTCACACCAACTAGAATAGAAGTACCTAATAGTGTACAAGTTCATCATATTGACTTAGGTATAGAATTGCAATCATTGCTATTCTTCATGAAAAATTATTCCAATTAAATAACGTCACTTTTATTACAGCACTCTGGGACATAAATAATATAATAATGCTATTTAGCAAATTCACAGTAGCTGACTGAACTGATAAGGCGCTTAAATCAAGCTATTCTCAGTTCTAGTCAGGGGCCCCAACAAAGAGAATTTCACTTAGAAATTCTACAAGCAAAGCAAGCTGGGAGTGGACCACGAATTCAAAAGAATTCTGTTCCACTCCCGTTTTTTGTTTGCCAACATTGAGTGAATCAAATGCAATAATTAATAGGTCATGTGAAAAATCGCTAGAAGCATTTTATTTTAAGAAGTTGCCAAATTTAGTACAATTGATTATAATACCTTAGTAAAATAATCGGGAAAGGATGAATTAATAGTGATATGGATGATTATTAGTGGTCTTATCGTTGGAATATTATTAGGGTTTGTTATGCAACGTACACGTTTTTGCCTAGCTGGTGGCTTTAGAGACATGTATGTTCAAAAAAATAACAAAATGTTTTATGCTTTATTAGTAGCTATTACAGTCCAAAGTATAGGACTACTGATCTTAACTGGGTTAAATCTTATTTCAATACCTGATAGTACATTTCCAATTATTGGTACCATCATTGGTGCGTTTATATTTGGAATAGGTATTGTATTAGCAGGAGGCTGTGCTACAGGTACATGGTATCGTGCTGGAGAAGGTTTAATTGGAAGTTGGGTAGCACTCGTGTTATATGCAGTAACTGCGGCAATTACTAAAACAGGTGTGCTACTTCCAGTGATGACGTGGATAAATCAACCTACAAATATCAATGCCAATATGTCTCAGACAACGGGTATTCCAATGTGGGTATTTACTTTAATATTAACGATCATCACGATTATTTTTGTAACTAAAACGTTACGCAAACCTAAACCCAAATTTGCGGTTCCAAAGCTTAAGCAAAAATATAGTGGCTTGAGACATTATTTATTTGAAAAACGATACCACCCATTTGTAGCTGGTATAGCAGTTGGTTTGATAGCATTAATTGCTTGGCCGATGAGTATGTCAACTGGTAGAGATTATGGTTTAGGCATCACAACACCATCAGCAAACTTAATTACGTTTTTAATTACAGGAGATACTCAGTTAATAGATTGGGGTGTACTATTAATATTAGGTATCTTTTTAGGGTCATATATCGCTGCTAGAGGATCACGTGAATTCAAATGGCGATTACCTGATAAGAAGACGATTCGTAATAGTGCTATTGGTGGTATTTGCATGGGATTCGGGGCCTCAGTAGCAGGTGGTTGTTCAATTGGTAATGGCTTAGTAGAAACAGCTATTATGTCTTGGAAAGGCTGGATTGCACTAGGTTCTATGATTTTAGGTGTATGGTTTATGAGTTACTTTATTTTTATTAGACCAATGAAAAAGTTAGAAAAACAAACATCACAATCTCAAAATACTGCAGTTCCAAAACAAACACAAACAACATAATTAATTGGAGGAATAACAATGTTATATGAATTAGGTACAGTAGGTATGGTATGTCCATTTCCACTTATTGAAGCACAAAAGAAAATGCAAACATTAGATAATGGTGATGAACTTAAAATAGATTTCGATTGTACGCAAGCAACAGAAGCTATTCCAAATTGGGCGGCTGAACAAGGTTATCCAGTTACGAATTATGAACAATTAGATGATGCATCTTGGACAATTACAATTCAAAAAGCTTAAATTTAAATAAGTGATTAAAACACTGTTATATTATGTAACATATTGTGTCATTTTATCTTACGTATTTTTGCTATTTCTTTGAAGTATCATTATGATATTTTCAAAGGAAGTGGTAATTATGAAGATGGATGACACAATTTTTTTATTTCTTTGCACTTTACTTGTTTGGGTTATGACCCCTGGGCTTAGCTTGTTTTATGGTGGTCTAGTTCAATCAAAGAATGTCCTAAACACAGTTATGCAAAGTATGGCAGCAATGATTATCGTGACGTTTACATGGGTTACATTAGGTTTTTCATTAAGTTTTGGAACAGGCAATGCTTTTATAGGTAATTTCGATTTGATTGGGTTACAACATGTTGGTTTTGCAGTCAATGACCAATTAAGTCCACACATCCCGTTTGCATTATTTATGTTGTTCCAAATGATGTTTTGCACAATAGCAGTTTCAATACTTTCAGGTTCAATTGCTGAACGTATGAAATTCTTTCCGTTTATTATTTTTATATTCTTATGGGTGATTTTGATATATAGCCCAGTTGCGCATTGGGTATGGGGCGGAGGATGGATACAACAACTTGGTGCTTTAGATTACGCTGGTGGTACAGTTGTACATATCACATCTGGTCTCTCAGGCCTTATTTTAGCGATTATGATAGGTAATGGTAAAAAAATTGAAAAAATACAGCCACATAATCTTTTAATCACTTTAATTGGTGGTATTTTAGTTTGGATTGGTTGGTATGGTTTTAACACAGGAAGTGCATATACGTTAAATGATGTTGCACTAACATCATTTGTAAATACAATTATCGCGGCAAGTGGTGGTGCGTTTAGTTGGTTAATCATTGAGTACCTTATGACTAAGAAAATAAGCCTACTAGGCTTATTATCAGGTGTCTTAGCTGGCTTAGTCGCTATTACACCTGCAGCAGGCTATGTGAATTATTTTAATGCATTTGTTATTGCATTTGCGGGTGGCATCGTTTGTTATTTCGTTATTAATGTGATTAAAGTGAAGTATAAATATAACGATACACTTGATGCTTTTGGTATTCATGGTGCAGGAGGTATCGTTGGTGCTATTCTTACTGGCGTGTTTCAATCACAACATGTTAATCATGATATATCAAACGGATTTATCTATAACGGAGACATTCACTCAGTGTTGATTCAAGTTATAGCTGTGCTCGTGGTTTTATGTTACACGGTGGTTTTAACTTGGATTATAGGTAAGATTTTACAAAGTATCATGCCTATTGCAACCACTGAAGAAGAAGATAAGACAGGATTAGATCAACTTGTTCATGGTGAGAAAGCGTATTTTTATGGCGAATTAAACAAACTGAATAAAAGATATTGATAGTTTTATTAGTGATTCATATACTAAACAGTATTTTATAAGAATAGTTATGTGATAAAATAATGCTTAAATGACAGTTAATTTAGGTGATTAATCTAATGAAAAATATATCAGATATCGCAAAATTAGCGGGAGTATCTAAAAGCACGGTCTCCCGCTTTTTAAATGACGGCTCAGTTAGCCCGCATACGAAGGAAAAGTTAAGTCGTATCATAGCTGAGCATGATTACCAACCAAATCAATTTGCGCAAAGTTTAAGAGCCAAGCATACACATATGATTGGTGCTATTATACCAAGAATGAATTCACATGCAGTGGATGAGACAGTTAAAGGCATTGTATCGGTATGCCATCAACATCAATATCAATTATTACTTAATTATACTGGTTTAGATGTTCATGCTGAGATTGAAGCACTTGAGACCTTTTCAAGAAGTAAAGTAGATGGCATCATATTAATGGCTACTACTTTAACAAATAAACATTTAGAAGTGATTCAGAAATTAGATGTACCAGTTATTCTAGTCGGTCAGTTGCATCCTGAGTTACATAGTATTATCCATGATGATTATCAAGCAGGATACATCGTAGGTGAACAAATAGGGCATCAACAATTTCGAAATGTCGTATTCTTTGGAGTTAGTGAAGAGGATGTTGCTGTGGGTATACAACGAAAGCAAGGTATTATTGATGCTTTAAAAAAATATGATATTCATCCCCAAATTTATGTAACTTCTTTTAAATATGAAGAGGCTAAAAATGATGTTGCTGAAAAGTTAAATCATACATGTAATATTGACGTATTAATTGGGGCAACAGATCCTATAGCATTAGCGATTCATAAGTTTTATTCTCAACAACCCAATACATCTGAGAACTATCAAATTTATGGTTTTGGAGGAGACCCAATGACGCAACTCGTCACGCCTGCGATTACGACTGTTAAATTTAATTATTATAAAGCTGGGACGCATGCTATGAAACAATTAAATGAATTAATTTTTTCTAAAAATGTCGTGTTAAAAACCACAATCCCAGTTGAAATATAGAAATTTTAATTTACATAAAACTATGGAACCGATACCATAGTCGATGATAGAATAATAATAAACTTAGATTTAATTTATCAATGATGGAGGAATAATATGGCTGAATGGTCAAGAGAAGAACGTTATCGTCGCATTGAAGACGTAGATAAAAAGTACCTAGAGCATCTTAAACAACAAGTCGAAGCGTCAAGATTTCGTCAGACATTTCATATCCAACCTGAAACAGGTTTGCTCAATGATCCTAACGGTTTAATTTATCATAATGGCAAATATTATGTTTCACATCAATGGTTCCCACTTGGTGCTGTACATGGATTGAAGTATTGGTTTAATTATACGAGTGACGATTTAGTGACGTTCGAACCACAAGGTGCTGTATTAAAACCAGATACATATTATGATAGTCACGGTGTTTATAGTGGCAGTGCTTTTGAACATGAAGGCGACTTATATTACATATACACAGGTAATCGACGTGATGCTCAATGGGAACGTTATGCTAGTCAGATGATTGCGAAAGTAGAAAATGACGGTACGATTACAAAATTTGATAAACCCGTTATCGCTTCACAACCAGAGGGATATACAAGTCATTTTAGAGATCCTAAAGTGTTTGAATTGAATGGTGAATATTATGTGATAATTGGTGCCCAAACAAATGATGAACAAGGTCGTTGTTTAATTTACAAGACGAAAGATAAACAATTAAAGCAATGGTCTTTTTGTGGGGAACTTGAAACACATTTAAAAAACTTTGGCTATATGTGGGAATGTCCTGACTATTTTAATTTGAATTCTAAAGATATCATACTTTTCAGTCCCCAAGGAATTGAAGCACAGGGTGATCACTTTAGAAATATATATCAATCTGGATATTTGATAGGGGATATAGATTTTGACACATTATCATTTGAACATGGGGACTTTATAGAGCTAGATAATGGCTTTGATTTTTACGCGCCTCAAACATTTTTAGATGAAAATGGTAATAGAATATTAATTGGATGGATGGGTTTACCTGAAATCAATTATCCTACCGATGATGAAGGATGGGCACATTGTTTAACAATACCTAGGGTGCTGACAATTGAGGATAATCAACTGCGACAACGTCCGTTTAAAGGGCTTGAAAAGTTACGTAAAAATAAAGAAACTGCACTAGGTTATGCTAATAAATTTAATCGAAAATTACATCCATATGAAGGTACACAGTATGAACTGATTATTGATATTCTTGAAAATGATGCGTCAGAAATTTATTTTGAATTACGTACATCAAAGTTAAATAACACCAAAATTATCTATAATACAAGCGAACAAAAGCTTACATTGGATCGCACGGAAAGTGGATTATTGCCAGACAATGTTCAAGATTTAACAAGAAGTACAATTTTAAAGTCTCCATTGAGCCAATTACAAATATTTGTTGATACATCAAGTATTGAGATATTTTGCAATGACGGCGAACGTGTTTTAACTTCAAGAATATTTCCAGATGAAAATGCTACAGGTATAGAAACATCAACAGAAACAGGACAAGTTTATTTAAAATTCACTAAATATGAACTTAAGGATGATTAAAAAATGAGAAAGTTATACGGAATAGGTGAAGCATTAATAGATTTTATACCAAATGTGAAGAACTCTGAACTTAAAGATGTTGAACAATTTAGTCGACAAGTTGGGGGTGCACCTGCAAATGTAGTAAGTGTAGCACGTAAAATGGGAGCATCTACTGAAATGGTGACGCAATTAGGTAATGATGCATTTGGTGATATTATAGTTGAAACTTTAAGCAATCTAGGTGTAGGTACTCAATTCATTAGAAGAACAGATGTAGCAAATACGGCATTAGCATTTGTAAGCTTAAAAGAAGATGGACAAAGAGATTTTTCATTTTATCGTAAACCTTCTGCTGATATGCTTTATAAAGCGGACTATTTAGACGAAATTTCAATTAATCCGAATGATATCCTACATTTCTGTTCTGTTGATTTAGTTGAAAGTGATATGAAAGAAGCGCATCAAGCTATGATTGATAAATTTAAATCTGCTCATGGAACCATCGTTTTTGATCCTAATGTACGTTTACCGCTATGGCATAGTGCTGAAGCATGTAAAGAAACGATACAGGCGTTCATTCCTAAAGCGAATATCATAAAAGTTTCAGATGAGGAACTTGAATTTATTACAGGCGAAGCGGATGAAGAAAGTGCAATTCAGTCGTTATTTCAAGGATCGGTCGTAGCAGTTATTTATACACAAGGTCCAAATGGTGCTAGTATTATTTTAAAAAATGGAACTAAGATATATCATGAAGGATTTAAAGTAAAAGCCGTTGATACGACAGGCGCAGGAGATGCCTTTATTGGAGCAGCAATTAGCAGAATATTATTAAGTGATGAAGTGAATATGACTAAATTGCTTAAGGAAGAAGGGCAAGCCATACTGCAATTCAGTAACTTCGTAGCAGCAAAAGTTACAACAAAATATGGTGCCATTGAAAGTATTCCAACACTTGAAGAAGTTACATCAGAATTAAAATAATGAAAAAAGAGCGGGACAGTGATAAATTCATTGTCCCGCTTCTAAATTAATCTACTTATAGAGTATTTTGATTGTGTATATTCAACTATATTTTTTTAACATTACGAACAGATGCAAAACAATGCTCGCCATTTTTAAAGTTAACAATACGTTCTTTTGAATCAATAGATTCAATATTATGACGGTTAACAACGAAACTGTTATGACATCTAAAGAAACGATCATCCAATTGTGCGAGTTCTTTTAAGTTACCATAAAACTCTATTTGACGATTATCTAGGTGTGCAATCAAACGATGTGATTTTGTAGATGATTCGAAAAACATGACGTCATCATATTGAACATAGATAGAATTACTACCTCTTTTTAATTCTATCGTCTCAACATTACTTTCTTTAGACAATAATTTTAAGCGTGTATGCGCCGTTTCTAAACAATCAATAATTCTCGATTGCAACTGACTAGGATCATCTTTAAAGATAAAATCCATTGCTGAAACTTTATATACAAACGTTAAGTATGTTAACTCGCTATGACTTGTAACAAAAATGATGTTTCCAATAGGGTCATATTTACGAATTTCACTACCTAATTTTATCCCGTTGATATCAGCCTCTAATTGAATGTCTAAAAAGTAGCATCCAACATCATTCATTTCTTTAGATTTTTCAATGACTTCATAAGGATCATCTGTTGCCAGCGCAATTTCCATTGGTTTTTCTTCAATCATTATATAATTGTTAATAATTGAAACCATATTTTCGCGTTGTTTTACATCATCTTCACAAATGAATATTTTCATGATTACACATCCTTATGACTAATTATTTATGATTTCTACTTTTTGCACAAAGTAGCCATTTTCTATCGTCGTATCGAGTAACACATTGTCAGTAGAATCAGTGATTTCTTTCAACGTGCTTAATCCTAGACCTCTGTTTTCTCCTTTAGTTGAAAAGCGTTCTTGGAATAATTCGTGAATACGAGGCATATCTTCTTGGCACTTATTCATAACAATAAACATAACAGACGTCTCAGTATTAATAAATGCAATACGAATCAATGCATCTTCAAGCGTCTCTGATGCTTCAATCGCATTATCCGTAATGATTCCAATGATACGACTAAGATCAATCGTGTTCATTTCTATATGTTCTACTAACTCAGGCACCTCTATACTAATAGGAATGTTCTTCTCTTGAGCTTGTAAAATTTTAGTGGTAACTAAGCCTTTAATCGCACGTACTTTTAAATTCTCAGTACCATTAATTTTAATTGATTTCATTTGAAGATTATCTTTCATAGGTACAATATTTTCATTGAAGTATTGTCTTAGCCCAGGCATGTCATCTTCACGAATATACTCAGACATCGTAGTTAAAATATTTACATAATCATGTCTAAACTTACGCATTTCATTGTTAATTGATTCAATTTGTAAAGTATATTCATAATATGTTTCAATTTCTTCCATATTACGTTTATAACGGAGTTCTCGATGAGTTGTATATGTAATTATGATTATACAAAGTATTAAAAAGAATAGAATCCCTAAAAATACATAAGCGAATAATCTTAATCCTTCTGAATCCAAATAGAATTTTTGAGTATAAAGATATAATGTAATGATTGAAAAAATTAGAAAAACAGAGATAAGAATTATATATATATTGTTAAAAAAAAAATATGTCTTTTTTAGCTTTTTCAATAGAAATCTAATGGAATAGGCGCCTATCATTGCGATTATAAAAAATGAAGCCATATAGACAACAATTTCAAGAAATCTAATTTTCATACTGTTATTAGTTATCACATATATAGTAAGCGTGAAAAAATTACTAATATACATTATAAGTGTTGATAATAAAACTGATAATATGGACCATAAACCCGATTTCAGACAGAAGAAAAGCATGACAGAAATTATGAGAACTGATACTGATTTTCTATCTACATAATAAAATAAAATAGTACAAGGGATTATAATACTTATACAAGTTAAATAATCCCTCTTACTAAATTTAATATCTATAATAATTTTTGAGACCAAGATTAACATTATTGATTGAAAAATTGATAATGGAACAAAGTCTAAAAGATTCATTTCTAACACTTTCTTTAATTATTTTTTAGATAAATCTTGTAATTCTTTAGGTACTTCTGGTTCATCAAAATAAAAACTGCACACATCTTGAACAGAGAATGTTCCTACTAACCCAAAGATAAAGCTAAATACTTTTGCGAATAACATAGTTAATAAATTCATATTAATTGTCCTCCTCAGAATAAAAGATTGGTAATAACGTTAAACTTTCTAAAAATATCCCTAATACAATAAGTTCTTTGAAAGGCACTGGTAAAACTACAGAAATAGTTATTAATACCATTGCTAAAATAACAGAGTATAATTTTTTTCGTTTTACTAAGTGTAGTGGAATTGGTTGTTTCTTTGTGGCTGATGGAGCAAATAGTACTATTAATACAAAAGCCACAACACTAGCCAAATATATTATACCCACATTTAGATTAATGTAGACAACTACCCAAGGTAAAGCGACAAAAAATATTAAATTTTGAACATGACATAACAATGATGATTTTGCATGTGCCCCATGTGCATAACGTCTAACTAAAAAATAACTAACATGTGTAAATAAAGTGTATAGAAATGTATGGAAGATAAGTGCAACACCATAGGTCACAATTGTTTTAGCAAGATTGCTTACAACGACTTGTAATCCCAACTTTACTTTTAAAAATTGAATATGATCTAGGTTGTTTTGACGTTGCAAGTATAATGCGAATTGCTCAATCTTTTTATCAATTGCTTTCAATAGCGTGCCACTCTCCTTATATTGATTATACAATTTAGCGCAATTGGTCTGGGGGCTTATGCGTAACTGTTCAAAATAAATACTTAACTGTTATATTGAAATTACAAGAGGCTGGGACATAATTCC
>NZ_JAFENV010000049.1:0-728 GCF_016892225.1 Staphylococcus sp. GDY8P47P
CAACAGAAGGTTTCACCGGAGATGTTAGGTCAATTGCTTTCTTCGGTTGAGACATAGAACTATTCGGATGTTCTGCATTATCCGTTGCCTTAGCAGTGACGTTACCTTCAGGAATAGGTTTTGTCGGTGTAATTGTGACATGTCCCGTATCATCCGTTGTACCCGAACCAATGATATTACCATCTTTATCCAGTAAATCAACATGCGTATTTGGATCTGTAGTCACCGTAATAGGTGTTTGAGTACTAGCTTTACCACCTAAATCCGTATCAAGTGTTGGAACAGTTGGTGGTGTTGTATCAGTAGCTTTAACAGGATCAGATGTAGAACTATTAGGAACTTCCGCATTGTCGTAAGCCTTCGCAGTGACATTACCCTCAGGAATAGGTTTAGTCGGTGTAATTGTGACATGACCTGTATTATCTGTCGTACCTGAACCGATAACATTACCGTCTTTATCTAATAATTCCACTTTCGTATTCGGATCTGTAGTAACTTCAACGGGATCAGTAGTTGTCGCTTTACCAGTTAAATCGCTAGTAACCACAGGCGCCGTTGGCGGAGTTGTGTCAGTCGCTTTTTTCGGTTGAGAAGTAGAACTATTCGGATGTTCTGCATTATCAGTCGCCTTGGCAGTGACGTTATCTTCAGGAATAGGTTTTGTCGGTGTAATTGTGACATGTCCCGTATCATCCGTTGTACCCGAACCAATGATATTACCATCTTTA
>NZ_JAFENV010000049.1:760-929 GCF_016892225.1 Staphylococcus sp. GDY8P47P
AGGTGTTTGAGTACCAGCTTTACCACCTAAATCCGTATCAAGCGTTGGAACAGTTGGTGGTGTTGTATCAGTTGCTTTAACAGGATCAGATGTAGAACTATTTGGATGTTCCGCATTGTCCGTTGCTTTCACAGTGACATTACCTTCAGGAATAGGCACCGTTGGTGTA